>JADJYJ010000035.1 GCA_016719785.1 Candidatus Amarolinea dominans | reverse complement strand
CGGCGCATCCGGTGGCGTCATCGAGTCAAGCGTCCCTGCCGGGACGACGGCGCGGTGGGCATCGTTTGCTCAAGTCAAGCTGGTTCCACGGGACGACGGGCGCGGGGGCATCGTCATCTGAGCTCGCTGTCTCTACGGGACGACGGGCGCGGGGCATCGTCGGCTCGTTGCTGTTCCTACGGGACGACGGGCGCGGGGCATCGTCGGCTCGCAAGTCAAGGCGTCTCCTACGGGACGACGGCGCGGGGCATCGTCGGCTTCGCCGCTGTCCCTACGGACGACGGGCGCGGGGGCATCGTCGGCTCAGTCAAGCGTCTCTACGGGACGACGGGCGTGGGGGCACGTCGGCTCGTCAAGGCGTTCCTACGGGATTACGGGCGCGGGCAACGTCGGCCTGTCAAGGCGTCCCCTACGGGACGACGGGCGGCGGTGGGCACGTCGGCTCAGTCAAGGCGTCCCTACGGGACGACGGGCGCGGGGGCATCGTCGGCTCAAGTCAAAGGCATCCCCTACGGGACACGCTCCCACCCCAGGATGCGCCCAACCGCTTGCAGGGCAAACCTGAGGTTGGCAAAACGGGAAATTGTGCGCCAAACTCAAAGGCATTGCCCTTAGGGCCTGTCACAGAATAAATAGCCCAGGTTCCACGCTTGCCTACGAAGCGTAGATGGGAAAACCAATTCCGGCGGCGGCTCCCTGGGGTCCGCGGGCGAATAACGAGGGGCATTGTCATGGAGTTACTATCACCGAGCGCAGCGGGTGCAGTGGATGCGCTGCGCGGTATGGGGTTTGGGTATGAGGTGATCGAGTTTGCGCAGACGACGAGCACTGCGGCGGAGGCGGCCGCGGCTGCTGCGGGTTGCTGCATCGGTGGGCAGATTGCCAAGTCATTGGTGTTCAAGACACGCCGGCACGGCGGTCGCCGCCGGCGCCAGTCATTGCCAGCGGCGCCAACCGGGTGAATGAGAAGGCTACGCGTGCTATCGTCGGTGAGGCCGATCGAGAAGCCTGACGCCGATTTTGTGCGGCAGCAAACGGGCTTTGTCATCGGCAGGTGCCTCCGCCCTGGCCATGTGGCGCTGCTGACGATCTTCATTGATGAAGACCTCTTGCAGCACCGGACATCATTTGGGCCGCGCAAAGCCGGGACGCCCAACGCGGTGTTTCGCTCTGGCGCTCGCCGACCTGCTGCCGATGACCGGTGGGCAGGCAATCAAGGTGACATAAGCCGGATGAGCGTGGAGAGGAGCGAGAGATGGTCAGTTTTGAGGAAGTCTGGCGCCGCGTTAGCAGATTGTCGGCGTCGCCCACCGCACCCCGGCAGGATGACTTCTGCGCCTGCTGGACGCGGCCTGTGGCAACCAGATTTTGGGGAAGTGAGAACCTTGCAGCGGGTGGGGCCTTCGTTTTCGCGGGCGACCAACGCGATCATTGCCGAGCGCGGCGGAGAAGGCGGCCGGGGTCATCACCCATCTGTCGGGCAATCATGCGCAGGCGGTCCCAGCGGGCACGGTTGGGCGTCGAAGCCACGATTGTGAGCGTGTCCAACAATGCGCCGGCGCTGAAACTTAACGCCACGCGTGACTATGGCGCCGCCGTCGTGCTGTATGATCCGGCCACGGACGTGCGCGAGGCGATTTCCCGCAGGAGATTTCGGCGTAGCGTCACGGGTATGTTTTGATCCCACCCCACAACCATCCGCAAATCGTGGTCCGGCCAGTACGGCGGCCTGGAACTGTCTCGAGGAGGTGGGGCCGCTGGATTATCTGTTCAGCCGTGCGGCGGCGGCGGGCTGTTGAGAGCGGTTGCGCGCTGGCGGGCCAAACACCTGGCGCCTGGTTGTCGGGTCATCGGCGTGGAACCCGCGGTCGGCGACGACGCGCGACGCTCTCTTCCTACAGCGGCGTGCTGCAGACCAGCCACAATCCGCAGACGATTGCCGACGGCGCGCAAAAACCGGCAGCCTAGGGATCTGACCTTTGCCATGATTCGGCATTACGTGGATGAGATGCTGACCGTCAGCGACGACGACCTGGTGCGCACGCTGGCCTTCGTCTGAGCGCGGCTCTTGCTGGTGGTCGAGCCGACAGGGTGCCGGTCTGGCCGTGCCATGTTCAACTGGCGCTTTGCCCTGGCGGGTCAGCGCGCCGGCGTCATTCTCAGCGGCGGTAATGTGGACCCCGTCGCGGGCCGCGGGTTGGTTGCAGACGACAAGGGTGTCCAGCTAATCAGCATCGTCCTCGCTCACGCACCTCAGTGTCAAAGCAATTTGGTCATTGGTAGGTAACCGCTCACCCGGGAGGCCGATTTGGACAGGATGAACAGGATGCACAGGATCTTGCTCTGTGGTGGCAAAACTATCGGCACGAGAGTCTGAATATCCTGTCAATCCTGTCAATCCCGTTTGAATTCCAGGCAGGCTGAGCAGTTACTCGGACGTTATCGCCATTCAGATCAGCGATCGGGTCTGATCACCCCAGCTTTTGTTGCTTTAGCCCTCGACATCCACCGTGAGCGGCCAACCCAGCCACTCCACGGGGGAAATCGCTCGGCTTCGACGTAATCGTGATGCCGCTCCGGCTTTCGGTCCGGGTCCCACCCTGGGAGCGGACTGGAGATGTGGAAGAGCGGTTCGGCTTGCTCATGTCCCCTGGGCGTGTCCCGGTGATCTCGGCCACGCTCAGGCCGTCGGGCAGGCAGCGGTGATGATGCACGTCGTAAGCCAGCGGCAGCGCCAGTGTCGGCGCAGACAGGTAGCAGATCGGAGGGCGTGTACACCTTGTCGTCGTTCTCCAGCGTAGGCGTGATCGCCACCGGCGTGGGCAGGCGGTCGATGTTCCAGCGCAAGGCGCCCAGCGCGGCGGTCTTGTCGCCATACGCACCGCCGCCGTGGAGGTTGATCGTGGCTGCGCCGACCCATTCCGCGATCTCGGCCTGGTAGGTACACCGGCGAGCGAACTCGCCAGGGTCATCGTGGGTTTGTGGAATTGACAACCACGAACTGACCCGGATGAAACGACAGCCGCAGGTTGTTCGAGCTTGTCAACTGATCGCACTCGCGCAAAGCGCGCAAGACTCCCCGCTCCACCCGGCAGTTCGTTCATCCGTACCCCGCCTCGGGATGCGTCTCCTCACGGGCAGAATCTGGCTGTTGATGCGGAAGGCGTCCGATGCTATGACCAAGCAGAATTGCAGCGGCGGCCAGCAGCGCCTCGGCATTGGCGGTACGATACCGGCCAGCCGCGCCAACTGCGCCGGCCTGGGCAAGCGCAGCATCGCTGTGGCCGTCGTCACACGGAACTTGATCGGCTGGCGCACGAACTGGCAGCACAGGCCGCGCAAGCGTTAAGCCGCTGTGGGAGTGATGTCTCTCTCGCTGGAACCATGTCACACCCTCGCCCGCACTCTGTACTCATCCACGATTCACTCCCTTTGACCTTGCCCGATCCGGCAACTTCTCCCGCCCGCAGCATCACCTCGTTGCGGCGCAGAAAGGCGGCGTCCACGGCGGATCGAAATAACCATACACCGGCGGCGACAGTGCGCGCAACTTCGCCGCCTCCATCCACGCCGTTAACCGCGCCAACGCTTTCGCCTCGTTCTGCGCGTTGCGCCCGCCGCTGTAGCGCAGCACCGCGAACCGCCCCGCCGGCAGCTCGCGCACCGTTACCGCATCATCTGATGGCTTGGGCGTCTCGCCCGGCTTGAACTTCGCCGGCATCACGAACGCCATCGTCGCGTTTGTTGCGCTGCCAGCCATGAACACCGGCGTGGTCATGGCGATCTTCTGCCTGGCCTCGTTCCCGCCGCTGATAAACCGGAACAGGCGCGAGAAGCCACCCGTCGCGGTTGTCCGCGGCCCATCGGCGTTTCCACCACCGTGAGCGCCGCGTAATCGCGCACCTCAACTCTTCCGTCCGACCGTACCACTTTGTATGGCGCAGACTCGTAACCGGCTCGCACGGCCTGATAAGCGACCGCCAGCAAACCAGCCCCGACCAGGCCGATCAGTATCCAGATCCACATAGGCTTTACGAAACCTATTTTCTCCGGCTGCAGACGCGGCAGCAGCAGGTTGCGGGTCAAGCTTGTTGATGGCGGCGGCAATGCCGCCGGCGGCAGTGCGGGTTGAACTTACTGAGCGCGGCAAACAACCCGATAGCGGGCTGCTCGACCAGGCGTTTTTCGCTGCAGGGGTAGGTGGTCATGATGCCTCGTGCGGCATTGTTGCCGATAAATTGCCGATAACCGATAACTCCTCTCTAACCGTCGAAAAGACGGTCGCCACCGTGAGGACAAAGTATTCCAGCCAGGGGGTCAGATCCGCCTCTGCCCGGCCTTCGTAATAGTTGTGGTGTGGATGGACCGCCAGCGAATGGTAATAGGCCTCCAAATCCCTGGCGTGATGCTCCTCCAGAGAAAGGAACCCGTTCAGCCCGTATCCTGCCCGGCTGAGAATCAATGTCGCCAACAGGCGGGCGGTGCGTCCGTTCCCGTCATAATAGGGATGGATGGTCACAAACTGATAGTGCATCAAGCCGGCGGCAACGGGCGCCGGAAGCTGTTCTTTCTCGGCGGATTTGAACCAACCGACCAGGGCCGCCATCAGTCCGGGCATCCGTGGCCTCAGGCGGCAGATACACGATGGCATTCCGAACCGGATTCGCGAATGACATTCTGTCCGTCGCGATAGGGGGTCGGACGGGCGCGCGGCCCCGTTTCGACCAGGGCGTGCATCCGGCGGATCATCTCTTCGGTGAGCGGCGCCTTCGTTGCGGCCCACTCCTCGGCGCGCAGCAACGCGTTCCAGTAATTCCGCACCTCGCGCACATCTCGTTCGCGTCCGTGGAACTGCGCCTTGCTGGAGGCAACCACCGCCTCGGCCTGGGCGAGCGTGAGGCGATTCCCCTCGATGCGCGGAATAGTGAGCGGAGCGCACCGCGCCCGGCGCCGCAGTTCAGCTTCAACCGCCGGGCGGCAGCGGCGTCGTCTCCACCACCGTGCGCGCCGACTCGATCGTCATCAGCCCGCGTAATCGCGGGCGTGAGCGTGTAACGGGGTTGCCAGATGGGCGATGTGGAACTCATGGTAGGCTTCAGTCCCCAATGAACGCCATCCCGCCGAGCGCGGCAAAAAGCTCGATGGCGGGCTGCTCGACAAGATGATCTTCGGAGTAGGGGTGGATGGTCATGGTAACACCAATTCACGATTTGTCAACAAGGGAAGAACCATGTATACTCCATTATAACAAAACGGTAACGCCGTTTATCTCTCTCGACGAATCGTCGCCCTCCATGGGCGGCTTGCCCGAAAGGGCTAGTCGGGAGAGTTTTTTTTCTTCCCGCCCTGCTCGAAGCGTTCATGCCAAAGTACGACTATCTGCGCGGAGATCACATCGAACCAGTGCCGATCGCCGTGGTTGGGATCACCGCTCTCATCAGCGTAAGCGTAGCGAGGTTCCATCATGGTCCCAGCCTTCGCAGATCCTGTTGTGAGATTTGCCAGGATTCTTTCCACTCCTGTGCGACATGACTGTACTCTTCTGGCCTTTCGCAAAGGCTTCGTAGTAGTTTTGATTCTTACCACACTCATCGAGAATACGCGAGTGTATGCGTCCTGCGACCTCAAGTTCACGTTTTCAAATGGCTCCGGACCAGTTCCAACGTGCTCGCCGATCAGGTTGCCGAATTGTTCTTTTAGCTCCGCGTGTGTTTTTCCTTCGTTTAGCCACTCACACATAGCCGGATATTCTCCAAGCTTTACGATGCTATAGCGTTGCCCATCGGGCACGGTCTCCAGCGCACGTTCGATAAATGCTTCGTCCACGGTTCCGCGAATGGGATATTGCCTTTCGCGAAATATCACCAGGCGAATTTCCGCCAGGTTTGTTCAGCCAGAATCCGATGCAATTCGCGCAGTGACTTGACGATATAGAGCTTATGGTTTCCGCCACTGTGAGGCAAATCCACATCTACAAACAACTCTTTGGTCTCAGTCAACCAATCGCTTAGCAACGCCCAATTGTGCATTGAAAGCAGGGCGACATAAGTGTCTGGGGAAATCTGCATTTCGCTTGTCATATTAGCATGGCTTTCATACGCCCAACGACCGGGGTTTACCTGCGACTACGCTATGTCAACTCCGATCGCGTGAGCAATTGGCGCAGCGTCGAAGGAATTCACCTGCCCGCGTACGGCCTCCTCATAATCCATGTTCATCGTCGGTAACTCCCACCATATCTCCTCCCCCTGCCTGAATTGTATGCAAATTTCGACTGTTCAACTATCTTAGCCTTCATTGGCATATCGGCGCGCCCGCGTCGGCTGGACGGAATGTTAGGCAAGGTAATACTCTCCACCATCGGAACGATAACCGCTGTAAAATTCGCGGGTCAAGACTTCTGGTTCATAGTATTCAAATAGCGAACCAACATTGTTCGAATGAACTACTTCACGAATATCCCTAAAAATGCTGTCTTGCTTATTTTCGACTATATCTACAAGTTTCGCCTTTCACCCAAGATAAGAAGATAATTTTTCATTAGCCTTGATATAGGTTTGGGATCTCTAGAAAACCTGAGTTTTACTTGTTGCAAGTGATTTTCTAAGGTTAGTTCGGGTTGATTTCGGATGACTATTAGCCAAGTTTCTGTAGCCATCAAGCTAATAACATCAGAAGGGCTAACTGCACATTCCCTGATCTGTTCCCAAAGACTGTCAGGTATTTTTGGGAGAAACCGAATTGCACGGAGAATGACTGATTTCATGTATTGCTTCATCTCATCGGTTTCATCGGCGTAATGAAGCAAAAGAGATTCAAGATAATGAGCATGTCCGTGTACTGCAATGCTTTCCAGAACTTTATGAGGGTTCCTGATTAGCCAAGGAGATGTAGCTAAAGTTTCAGAAGCAATTTGCACAACACCGTCATGGTCGAAACCTATATGGATGAGTTTGTTTACACAAAAGCGAAAGATGCTAGCCCATTTTTTCTCGCTTCGGATATCTTGCATGTTAAGGGCATTTGTGATTTCTGTTTGGCTTTTAACCAGCATTCTCTTAAGAGCATCAAGCAGAAGCTCCCTTTTCTTGACCCACGAGGCATTAGCCTCTTCAAATTTGACTGCCCACTCCGAAACCAGACTTTCGTCATTGGTATCAGGTAGTGATGGGACAACAAAAGGTTCTGGCCAGATAAAATCTTTCTCACATAGTTTTTCATTGAATAGGTATTTATAAACTCTACGACTGAGCAAAGGAGCTTCAATAACTATCCCAATGGATTTCAAGCATCTACCATATATTTCAATGCGATACCACCATTCAGCTTGCGTTTCATTATAAGCCTTACGAAAGACTTGCCGGTGCTGAGCATCTAGTATCCACAAACAGTTTATCCAATTCTGGAATTGATTTTGTAAATCATCAAGAGTTTCGTCTTTGTCGGTAACTCGAATAAACTCCGAAGCATCATGGAAATACTGTGTCTTTTCCTGGTTTAGCTCCAATCCTATGCCAGCGAGCTGTTCTTTAAGAGCAGAAATCACTTCCGAAATATGCTCTGGATTAGGAACAACTACTATCATATCATCTACGTATCTGAAGAATTTGACGTTCCACTCATTATTCGTGAAGCGAGCATCTAGATCGATCAAGTAGAGATTAGCGAAAAAGCCAGAAGCAATATTTCCTTGTACGATCCCTTTACCAGCCTCATGCCCGTCAATTTCTCTAGAAAACAACACTTTCAGTAGCCATTCTACACGAGCGCTTCGACTCAGTGTTTCTGTTGATAGCTGGATTAAGCTATCTCTGATGATTCGAGTGTAAAAAGATCTAATGTCTGTCTGAATCACAACGCAGCCTGCAGTGCTTTTTGCGGCAGACCGTGCGTCCTCAATATATTTGCCATACGCATCAAACCAATTTTCATAAAGGTATTCGGTAGCATAATTACCGAATGAACGAGAAAATTTATACGCATAACTGTTGCCGGTAACATCCGATATTCTCTGGCCAAGTTTTTGAATGACCGCAGTTGACAAAATCTCTTCTTCGATTCTTGAAAGGCCCAGAGGTCTCAGCTTATCACTGGCTTTTGGGAATTTAAAGTGCAATCTGTCATCCGTGTGAACAACATTCTGAGCATATGCGATAAGCTGTTGCTGCAATTTTGTTATATTGGCGTCGAGCTTCGACTCAAATAATCGAATCTCAACCTCATCAACAAGCGCCTGTTCCAGCAAATGGTGTCGAGATCTCGCCCATGCAGACAGTAGATTTTGTGTGCTTTTTACTTCTCGCCAGTCTTCATCTGCTAGAGCAACATTAGAAATAGAACTAACCTCAACACAGAATTTAAGCTCCCATTGGTTATTACTTTTGAATTCTTTCCAATAACAATAATCGGGTATCTCATATGTGACAAATCTCTCGCCACCGTCCAGCCTTTCGACAACATGGCTATTACTTTGAAATTCACCGTCGATAGCCTGGGCTAACTCGACGACTCTTTGCTCGTATCCTTCCGTTCCAACCGTGATGATATGGAGGTTATCTATTGCGGAGTTTTCAAGAATTTGTTTGTAGGCAATAGCTTCTTCCCTACCAAACACCTCTTGGACATCGCCCAAGTCTTCCCTTGGAACGCCAAGAGCTTCCAGTCTTTTTCTCTTAACTTGAGTTTCATGGAAACGTGTACTGAATGGTGAAACTACATTTGCTTGAAACAAAAGACATGGGCAAGAAAAGGTACATTAAGGTTGGTGCGGTGTCTGGCTAACTCTTCTCTTAATTGGTTGACCGCTTGCAAGTCGCTTTCGGCAATTAGCTTGACCGTTAGAAAAATGTCATGGTGTTCAATTTCAGATTTTAGACGAACGAGCTGCTGATAATATATTGCAAGCGCATTTTCATTTGGGTCAATCCCTATGAAGTGTACGGACACAGGGTGTTCTATGTGCTCATTTTCATGCAGATTAAGCAAGCAGTTGACAAAGGCAATTGACGCTGCGCCTGCTCCACACCCAACATCGACCACAGTAACGTGAGAATTATATTCAAGCCACTCGGTCAACCGATCTGCACCAATAATGTGTTCTAATGCAAACGCCGCTTTAGCAGAGTGTGCAGGAAATAAGACATAATACTGAAGGGCCGCACTTTCTAGAGATGACTCTTGAAGTTGTTTATTGACTCTGCTCCAAGCATTGTTAAGCCTGTATTCGGGCAACTCACCTAGCTGTGATAGCCACTCATGTATTATTCCGTAATTCGATTGAATGATGGGGTGAAAGCTAAACATCATTGATACAGTGCCTACTTTCTGTATGTCAACCCATTTGGGATAACATGATGATAAAGATGTTACAGATATTGCGTATTTTTTGCTGCCCGTCCAACGACACACGCTTCAGCCGCTGTGCGGTTCTGGCAAATCACGCGTCAGCCAAAGGCAACTGCGCTGGCAAGTCAACGTGGATTGTCGCGCAAGCGCGGCAGGGTCATGTGTTTCACAGTGGCTGGCCCAGTCCTGCCTCGTACTCTCTGTCAACTTCAGCCAGCAGCGCATCGAGACGACCTGCTTCCAGGTCTTTCTCGATCTGCTTGTCCCACACCTCGGCGTGGTAATGATCGAGCCACGCCATCAATTCGGCAAAATCTGTGGTCGGTAGTCGGGTAATAGCAATTTCTATTTCCTTGACGCTCATGATTCTCCCTGGTCGCCTTGCGGCTCGGAATGATTGTCTTCAAGAATATCTCGTTCTCCGACTCCACGAAGGGAACAAGCCATGCGTAGTCACGCATGTTGACGACAATGATACGTTGTCCTTTGTACTTTTCTGGATGTGGAGGCAGTATAACTTCATCCTTTGGCCCTGTCAAGGTCTGCTTCCGCCAAGCCATTCGCTACAGGACATTATGCTTTTGCGGATCGCCAGAGTGGGGTATAATCTGGCAATCGAAAGGTGAGCGCCCATGGACCACACGGAACGCCCTGTAAATTTCACCTGCCATTGGGTCGCCATTGGCAATGGCCGCCTGACGCTGTGGCACCGGCCCGGCGCACGCGCGGTGGCCGCCATGAAGCTGTTTGGCTGCGACTGCGTGCTGACCCTGCAGGCCGCCAGGGAACATGCCGACCTCATCGGGCAATGGGTCGCAGAAGCCGGCATCGAATGGCTTTGGCTGCCCCTGGAAAATGGAAAGCCGCCGCAGGCCGAAGCCGCGGCCTCGATCCTGGCGGCGCTGCCCAAACTCTCGCAGATGCTCGATGACGGCCGCTCGATCCTGATTCACTGCGCGGCCGGGATTCACCGCACCGGCATGGTGGCCTATGCCCTGCTGCGCTGGCGCGGTTTCGATGAGCCGGCTGCGCTTGCCCTCATCACCCAGATGCGGACGCACACCGGCGTCGGCGTTCAGCGCAAGCAGATTGACTGGGGCAACAGGGCCATACGACATTTTTGCCCAGAGGGCTTGAGTAGGGGCGCACCCTTGCGGTCGCCCACTGAGTCAATGCTCGACCCCAAGAACCCCACCTACCTGGCCTACAGCCTTTACGCGCATCCGAATGCGCGGCTTTTACCTGGGGCTTGACCGCCCTATCATGCCTTGGGACGCGGCGGGGAGCGCTCTACATTCCATGATTGGAACTCTTTGCGCTATTACCCCTATGCCGGTATAATAGTCATAATCAAGCAATGAAGCCGACCAGATGTCAACTGGTCGGCTTCACACCCGTCTCCTGTCAGTCCCAGGATCCGGGCTTCGCTGTCTTCAGCTTAGCACGGTTGTTTTTGACGAGCAAATAAGGCCGCGAGTCCACACGCCGGGACTCGAGGCCTTGTCTTTTCTTACCGTAGACAGGTCGCAGCCTTGGCCACACGAAATTCCGTGACATGAAGATGACCCAGATGCGCGACATTGGCCCCTACAACGGCCGCTACATCACCAAGGGCGCGATGATCGCCGAGGCTGGCAACCTGATCGGTGCGTTGACCTCGGGGCTGCCGCTTGTGGGCGCGCGTGCCAGGGTGCTGGATGGGACGCTCTTTCCGCAGCGGGCGCGAGCAAGCCGCGAACGGATGTGGGATGTCATCAGCCATGCCTACTTGTCCGGGCCGCCGTGGGTCTTGACCGAACTACAGGAAACCTATCAGGTCGGGCCGCAAAGCCGCGAGTTCGTCTCATTCCTCTATCTGCTCTTTGCGCTGCGGGATCATCTGACCTATGACTTCGTTACGCAGACGCTGTGGGCCAAATGGTCGGCCAGGCAGCTTGCTGTGTCCAGCGAAGACCTCTTCGGCCTGATAGACCAGGCTGGGGAGACGCAACCACAGGTCGCCCGGTTGGCGTCGGCTACACGCGTCCGACTGGCGCAGAATATCCTCACTTCCCTGCGAGACTTCGGGCTGTTGACAGGCGCGCGCAATAAGGCTTTGGTGCGGCCCGTGCTGCCGCTGCCGACGGCCGAGCATCTGCTGCACATTCTCACGGCTGAAGGGCTCCGCGGCGCCGAAGTGGTGCGCGATCCAACCTGGCGGCTGTTTCTGTGCCAGGAGTCAGACGTGGCCGATGTGCTGGGCCGGCTGGCTCAAGCCCGACGCATCCGCTTTGAGAAGGTTGGTGGCACCGTGGTGTTGGAGACCCCGGAAGCGTGGAGGGCCGAGCCATGACGACACAAGACTGGCGCTGGAAGATCGGTGAGGCGATTGAGCGGCTGCGCAGCCGATACGATTTCATCGGACGGAAGACGGGCGCTCCCTTCCTGGCGTTGGTCTATCCGCCCGACGCGGAAGGGACGGTGTTGCGTGAGTGGCACACACAGACGGCAGCCCTGCGCCCCGAGATTGACGTGCGCCAGGTGGACGCGCTTCAGGTGACCCAGGCGATCCTGGCCGACATCGGCGCCGCGGAAGTGGTTTCGGCCCTGGCTGATCCCATGCCCGGCTCCGACCCGCAGGCCGAGTTGGGCCGGTTATGGGTGAATGCGCTGGCGGAAGCAGTGCGTGAGCGTCTGGCCGAACCGGGCGCTGGCAAGCCCGTGATCAGCCTGGAGCGGCTGGCGGCGCTCTATCCGGCGGCCGGCCCGCGCGATGTGATGCAGTGCATCTGGGATTGCGCCGGCGCGATGCCCGACGGGCCGGTTGTGGTGCTGATCCCCGGCCACGTGCGCGAGACACGCACCTATTCCTTCCTGGGGCTGCGGGACGAGTTCATGTACCGGGGAGACCTGGTTTAGAGGAGCGCGCGGCATGAGAATCGGCGACCTTTTCCAAACAGCAGTTGAAGAGCGCATCGAGCCGGTCATCAAGGTGGGCGATACGGCGGACGAGCGCAAGCTGGCAGCCGAGATCGGCAGCTACGTGGTCACGCCGCTGATCGAACGCACCATTGATGACATCCTCGAGCACTACACCGACACCTTCCTGGCCCAGACCGGCGAGATCGGCATCTGGATCTCCGGCTACTTCGGCTCCGGCAAGTCACATCTGGCCAAGGTCATCGCGCTGCTGGCCGAGAATCGCAAGCTGGAAGGGGTAGTGGCCTGCGACCGTTTTGCGGCGCGCGTCCCCTCCGATGCGCCACGCCGCAAAGCTATCCTGCGCTCCCTGAGCCGTATGGATCAGTGCCAGACGCAGGTGCTGGCGTTCAACCTGAACACGTTGACCGACGGCAAAGGACGCCCTCTGCCCGGCCTGCTGCTTTCGCAGTATTATCTCTCCCTGGGTTACAGCGCCAATCTGATCTATGCTCGCGTCATCGAGGCCGAGCTGGACCGCCAGGGGCGGCTGGCCGACCTGCACGCGGCCGTGGAGCGCCGCGCCAAAAAGCCGTGGGCCGATGTCGAGCGCAACCTGTCGTTCTACCGCATCCACCTCTATGCGGCAGCCTGTGAGGTCGCGCCGGAGGTCTTCCCCACGACGGCGGATGTCGAACGCGCGCTCAAAGATGCGGAACAAGGCGAGATCTACAATGTTGAGTTTCTGGTCAAGACGATTCTGGCCGACCTGCAGCGACGGGAGCAGGCGACCCACAAGCCGCAGCGCATCCTGCTGGTTCTGGATGAGTCGGGGCAGTGGATCGAGAACAGCTCGGGCCGGCTGAGCCAACTCCAGGGCCTGGTTGAGGCGGCGGGGGAGAAGGGCCAAGGCCGCATCTGGATCATCGTGACCACGCATGGCGACATGGGTTCGATCTACAAGGGAGGCCCACGCCGTGGACGGCGACATGAAGCGTATCGAGGGCCGGTTCCGCTTCAAACCAGGGTTGACCACTGAGAATATCGAGCTGGTGCTGGAGGATCGCCTGCTGAGGAAGAAGCTGGATGGCCGGGATGAGCTCAAGGCGCTGTATGCCAGCCGGGGCGGCGTGTTGCGCGGCCTGGGCGAGCTGGCGAATACCAGCCAGGCGCTGCCCGCCTGCACGGCGGACTCGTTCCCCACTTACTACCCCTTCTTCCCCTACCAGGTACACCTGATCCCGGAAATCGTGAAGTCGTTGCGTTCCAAAGGTGGACGGGGCGAGCAGATGAGCGGGTCTACTCGCACCTTGCTGGCGATCACCCAGGATATCCTGCGGGCAGGACGGCGGCGGTACCTGGACGAGCCGGTGGGCGCCCTGGTCAGCTTCGACGAGGTCTACCACAACCTGGTCGGAGAGGGCGAGATCAGCCCGGACGTACGCACGGAGCTATCCCGCATTCGTACGGCGGTGCCTGGGGCAAACAATCTGACCTCGCAGGTGGCGGAGGTGCTCTACCTGGTGCGCGAGCTGGCCTACATCCCGCGCACGCGCGATAACATCGCCCGACTGCTGGTGCAGGATACGGACGAAGACCTGCCGGCTGTGCTGGCACGCGTCGAGCCGGAGCTGGAGCGGTTGATCAAGGCCAAACTGGTGGCGCGCATCGGCGAGGAGTATGAATTCCTGACCGGCGAGCGGCGCACTTTCGAGGAAGAGGTGTCCACAGTCGAGGGACGCTTCCGGCAACAGGACCGCGAGCAGGGACTGGTGAAGCAGTTCATCCACGGCGACGGCAAGGCCCACTGGCGCGAATGGCTGGGGTTCGACCGCGTCCGCTATCGCGACCACGACTTTCCCTTCCGGCTGGAGGTGGATGGAACAGCGGCGCCGGGCACGCAGGGAGCGATCGCTTTGCGGGTCACGACGCCGCTGGAACTGATGATGGGCACAGCCCTGGCTGATCTGGAGAATCGCAGCCTGCTGCCGAACGAGCAGTATACTCTCTTCTTCCTCAGCGGCCGCGTCAGGAGCTTCGATGATGACCTGGAGCGCTTCCTGGCGATGGAGGAGGTGATCGGCAACTGGAAGGGCGACAACCGTAAGTCGGAGGAGGCGCGCAAGTTGGCCCACGATCGTGAGACCAACGACCTGCCCAAGCTGCGCGACCGGGTGCTCGATGGGTTGCGCGACGGGTTGCGGACCGGCCGGGTCGTCTTTCGGGGCGCGAGCCGAGCGTTGACGGTCGTTCCAGGCCAAGCGCCCGGGGAGGCCCTGCGCGGTGAGCTGGCGGCGTTCTGGCCTGTGCTTTATCCGAAGTTTGATCGCGTCCCGGTGCGCATCACCAACGATCAGAAGGCCATTGTTGACGTGTTGGCGGGCGTTGCAGCCCTCTCGTCCGAGGTGCGCGAGCTGAAGTTGTACGACAAGAGCGGCAAGGTGGACCCACACAGTCCGCTCCTGGACGCCATTCGCATCACCCTGGCCACTCAACAGAACGCCGGCCGGCGCACGCTGGGCCAGGATCTCCTGGGGACGCTGACTGCGCCGCCCTATGGCTGGGATCCCAACGCTGTACGCGTCGGTGTGGCGGCATTGGTGCGGTCCGCGGCGGTCAAGGTGCTGATCAACAAAAAGCCCTACACCAATCCCGCCGACCGGGAGCTGGCTGACGCATTGCGCGTGAGCCACAACTTTGATCGGGTCGAGCTGGTGCTCGAAGAAACGGACGTGGCGCCGGAAATTCTGACAGAGACACGGGCGTTCCTGATCCGCCTGGCCAAGCGGCGCAACATTGACGAGACCCCGGCCGCGCTGAGTGACGTGGCCGGCGAACTGGCCGCCGCCATCCTGGCCAAAGCGGGCGGTGTGGAGCTCTGGGCTGCCGGCTCCGGGATGCCGCTGCCAGCGGAGTTCAGCGACGGCGTGGAGGCCTGGCGGCAGGTGACGGCCCTGGCCAGCCCGATCCACCGCGTGCGCGAGGTGCACACGGATCGCGAGACCCTGGAGGCCGGCCACCAGGCCATCGAAGCCCACGCGGCCTTTCAGGCCCAGCAGGGCATTCCGTTCACTCAACTACGCCAGCTCAAGGACCGGCTGGAGGCCATCGAGCATCGCACGGACCCTGGCAGCGCCATCCGGCTGCTGCTGTCAGGGTACCGCGCGGCCGAGAAGGCAGTCAACTTCGCTGATCGGGAAGTCTGGAAGCAGTTGCAGAGCCACAGGGCACAGGCAGAACTGGAACTCACGCCATTGCTGAACGGCTGGCGCGCGGAGGCCCGGCGTCGACTGGACGCGGCGTTGGAACGCTTGCCCACCGAACTGGCCCAGTGGGGGCTTGACGAAGGACTAGCGGCCGGCCTGGCGCAACCACTGACCGATCTAGGCAAGGATCTCAACCACGTAACGTTGCCCGCACAAGTGGCTGCCCTGCCTGAGCGTGCTAACGGGGTCATCCGCCGCCTGGGGGTGACCATCACGCAAGCGATCACCGCGAAAAAGCCGCCTGCACGACCTACCGGAGACATGGTGAGCGAGCCAACCACACGCCAGGTGCGTCAGGTGCATCTGAGCGATGTCGCAGGCGTTACCCGCGTGCGCAACGCCACCGAGTGGGATACACTGAAGGGCAAGCTGGATGAATACATTCGCGCATTGCTCAACGCGGGCTTCGATGTGGAGCTGAACTGATGAACAAGCAATTGGAGAACCTGACGATTCACCGGTTTCGCGGGCTGCGTGACCTGGAATTGGCCGGATTAGGGCACGTCAACCTGTTTGTGGGCGCGAACAATTCGGGGAAAACCACGGTCTTGGAGGCGCTCTCCACTTTTTGCCGGCCGTTGGATCCTTTGGAATGGCTGAATACCGCGTGGCGGCGGGAAGTCAAGTCGTCTCGCACGCCGATGTTGGATGCCCTCAAATGGCTGTTTCCGCAGAGCAGTGAGTCGGCAAATGGCCTATACACCGGAGAGACGCGTGTATCAGGCTCCGGACACTTTCAGGTGTTGGAATCACGCGCCACATTCAGTGAATTCCTGGGAGTCGGCGGCCCAGATGAAACAGCGACATCGTCCTCCGGAGCCGTCGATGAAGATCTGGAAGATGCGTCAGTGCAGACCAGCGAAGGTCGGCGCCGCGGCGCCGACCTCGGACTTAGGGCGGTCACCCGCTTTGACCAGATCCAGTTATTCGACCACCGGTCCACCACTGAGTTTTCCGAGATGTTTCGGTTGTGGGAGGATGAACGCTTTACCATACGCAAGGCGTCAACGGCCCCGCTGCTGCCTGTCGCCACCATTAGCCCCGTCTCCCACGGGGTCGAGCAGGTACAAATCATGCGTTTTACGGAGGCGACGCTGGAAGGCATTACCAAGCGCGAAGTGCTTGATATGGTCCGCTTAATGGATCCAGGTGTACAGGACATGGAGATCCTTTCCCGGCAAGGGATTCGGCCGACCCTGTACATCCGACACAGAGACGTCGGCCTGTCACCGTTGAGTGCCTTCGGTGATGGTGTGCGACGGATCTTGATGATCGCCCTCACTCTACCTACCGTCAAAAATGGTGTGCTTCTTGTAGACGAAATTGAGACAGCAATTCACACATCCGCATTGAGTCAGGCGTTCGCGTGGCTTGTGCAGGCGTGTGCGCACAGTAATGTTCAGCTCTTCGCCACCACCCACAGCATCGAGGCGGTGGATGCCCTGCTGGAAGTGACAGCAGGCAAACGACATCCTGAGTTCGTCGTATACCGCCTGCAGCGTACACCCGAGGCCACTACGGCTAAGCGGCTCGACCATCAGAAACTGTCCACATTGCGCGAGGAACTCGGACAGGAGGTGCGCTGATGGTTCATCGTTATGCCATCCTGGGTGTCGAAGGCCCCCACGACCAGGCCTTTGTCGGCAAGGTGCTACGACTAATGGGCTGTGAGGAGTACAGGGGAGAGAGAGCTAAGCTTGATCCATTCTGGGAACGTTTTGTTCCGGTCTATCCTACCAAGACGGGACAGCTCTATGTGCGGCTGGATATGCCGTCCATTCTCCACAAAGGCGATCTCTCCGTCGCCGTCTATGCGGGTGAAGGGAGCAAGCTAAGAAAGCAGTTGCCTGCCATCATAGACAATCACGATCCTTTTCGGCATGACATCAACGCCTTTGGCATCGTAGCCGATGCCGACAAGAAAGGCGCCGGGGCAGTTGCTCAAGAATACCATCACGCTTTTGGCCCATATTACTCAGGTTTCCCAGAGGAACCGGGGGTGGTGGCTCCCGGAAGTATCCGGACCGGCGTCTTTGTGCTTCCCAACAACCACGACAAAGGGGTGCTGGATACGCTCATCGTCCAGTGCGGCGAGGTGATCTACCCGAAACATCTCAAAGCAGCCAGGAACTTCGTGGAATCATTCGATGCTCAAGACAAGGATCATTGGGCGCCCTTCGACCATGAGAAGGCCCTCGTTGCCGGCGTGGCCAGCATTCTACAGCCGGGCAAGACCAACACCGTCACCATCAAGCAGGACCTCTGGATCAGCACAGAGACCGCGTCGGTTCTGAACCATTTGATCAGCTTCCTCGCTGTGTTGCTGGAGCTAACCTGATGGAACCCAACCTCAAGAAGATCCTCAAGGCGTTGAGCCTGGAGCTGCGTCACCTGCTGGAAGGCTGGTACGACGCAGCAGGCGGCTGGCATGCTGGCGATCTGGAGCAGCGGCTGGCCGGCCTGGGGGTCTGGCGCGCGCGCGATCCGCTGCCGGCGGATGAGTTTGCCCATCTGCCCGCGGCCGACCGCACCGCGCGGCAGGTGGTGGACGCGTACCTGGCGCTGCGCCGCGAGGCGGGCGTGGCGCGCGGCGACGCGGTGGCCGAGTTCGTGCGTGAGACCGCTTATACCTGGGCTAACCGGCTGCTGGCGCTGCGCTGCATGGAGGCGCGCGGGCTGATTGACGAAGTGATCCTCCAGCGGGACGCGTACGCTGGCCGGTCACTGGAACACCACCGGCTGATCCGGCGCTGTCCCGAGCTGGCTGTGGGCGAGGATGACGGGTTGTTCGCCGCCCTGGATGCCGCGTTCACTCGTCAGGCCGAGCGGCAGCTCGCCCTCTTCGATCCCCATGCGCCGGCCGTGGCGCTCAAGCCATCGGTTGGGGCGTTGCGCCGCTGCGTTGCGCTCCTCTCCGGGCTGGAGCCGCTGCGCGGCAACGGCGCGGCGACCGACGAGGTCTTCACGGCGCACGACGCACTGGGCTGGGCCTACCAGTACTGGAACACCGAGGAGAAGGACCGGGTCTTCGAGAAGGTGCGGACGCAGAAGGGGGCAAAGATCGCCGGCGCGGACATCATCCCCGCCACCCAGCTCTACACCGAACCATACATGGTCAAGTTCCTGGTGCAGAACTCGCTGGGCGCGCTGTGGATGGGCATGCACCCGGCATCCAGGCTGTACGAGAAGTGGGAGTATTACGTTCGTGATGTCGACCGCGCGGCCGTGGCGCCCAAGCCGGTGCGGGAGATCAGCTTTCTGGATCCGGCCTGCGGCAGCGGCCACTTCCACCTGGAGGCCTTCGACCTGTACTACGATATGTACCTGGAAGAGGGAGAGATCACCGATCCAGCCGAGATTTGTGCGGCCATTTTGGAGCACAACCTGTACGGCATTGATATTGACGAGCGCGCGATTCAGATCGCGGAGGCTGCGCTGTGGATGAAGGCGGCCGAGCGGGCCTTCGACTTTCCTGGCGCGGCCATGAACCTGGTCGCCACCAACATCCGGCTGCCGAAGGGCAAGGATCACCTGCAGGCGTTCCTGGCGAAGCACCCTGAGGACCGTGAGCTGCGCCCGGCGCTGGAGGCGATCTTCGAGGGGCTGGAACATGCGGACGAGCTTGGGTCGCTGCTGCAAATCGAGGAACCGGTGGAGCGGGAGCTACGGTATCTCCAAGCGAAGGCCGAGGAGTCGGTCGATGAGCCGGAGCAGTTGGTGTTGCTGCCGGAGATGGAACGACCCAAGCAAGGCAGACTGCCGCTGGGATTGGAATCATATGAGGAGTGGAAGAGCCGGACTTTGGCGCGTCTCAAGGTGCATTTCTTCGCAGAAGCTGAGGCTTCAGACTTGCGACAGGCGTACTTTGGTCGGTTTGCAGGCAAGGGCATCATTTTGCTGGACCTTCTCACACGACGTCACGATGCGGTTGCGACTAACCCTCCATATATGAGTAGTAGAACCTTCGGACGAGGGATTGCGCAATATCTCCATCACGCTTACGAACTTGCTGCAACTGATCTGTATGCGTCCTTTCTTGTTCGGTGTCTGCAGTTGAGTCGTAATGGGGGCATTTCAGCGCTTGTCACGATGAACTCCTATTTGACTATTGGTAGCTATTCTGATCTGAGAGACTTCCTCTCCTCTCAGACTGACATTCAACTCTGTTGGGACCTCGGTCCATACGCATTTTCTGAGTTGACCGATCATGTGAAAGCAGCCATGCTAGTCACTCAGAAGGCACCACCTTCGCAGCCCGCGATAGTGTTGTTTGCGAATTTGACAAAGTACGAGGATAAGGCATCCGCTCTACTGCTGGCCAGCAACCAAACCCGCAAGAGACAAGACGCATTCAGGCAATTACCGGGGGCTCCATGGGCCTATGAGTTGTCGGATGACATGATTGCGAGGTTCGCGGATTCACGGAAGGTCGGCTCGATCATCTCGACACCCAGTCCTTGTCAGACGGGGGATGATGGGCGATTTGTTTGCAGATGGTGGGAAGTGCCTAATTTGGGCTTTGCTGGATTGGGCGAAAAGAGGCGCTGGGTGGGATATACAATGGGCGGTGTTCTGGAAAAGTGGAAGCGTCGCAGTCTGGATATGATTGATTGGTCAATTGGAGCAAGGACTTACTATCGTGAGAACAGCCTGTCCAGGATAACAGGCGAGCAAGACTGGTTCAAGCCTGGTATTACCTACACCGCATTATGCACGACGACGTTCAATGCCCGTCTTCTCGAGGGTGATGCGGTTTACGATCGTTCTGGCCCAGCCGTATTTCCCCAAGACACAAACGACACTTACTGGCTACTCGCCTATCTCAACTCGAAACTATCCGCCTTTCTCCTCAAGAAGTTAAACCCTACGCTTTCATATCAGGCCGGCAACATCAAGAGCTTACCCCTTCCGGAATTCGATCAGCAACAAAGAATCGAACTATCTCAGTTGGCTCAGAGTTGCGTCTTGGCGATGGAGAGGATTAACTCCCATTTCGAGTATAGTCATAGCTTTGACGTAGGAACCATCATCGAACACGCCAGCCTCAGATCGTATGCGCGAGATGCCTGGTATTCCATCATGTCCGACTATCAAAGCCTTTTGGAGAATGAAAGCCGAATTGAGCGAGTTGTTCAAAATTGCTTCGGTACGAATCCGACTGATGTTGATCAGATTGCATTACTTGAGGGACTACATTCCTATCAGGTCGGATACTCAGCCGTCTCTTCCCGCGACAGAAGTGCTATTGTTTTTGAGGCAACGGCTGAACTGGCAAAAAGCACAACTGAAGACCTACGTTACTGCGAAGGTCATTGGTGCAGGACCCCTCTAGAGTATTTGAGCCTCAGATTTCATCTCGACCCCCAGAGCTTGTTAGATATCGTCAGGGGTAATGTTGAACTGGGTGGGCTGGTTGTCCAAGAGTGGACAGCAACATTCATGTCTGTCAGTGTTCTACGCATTCTCGGCCACCGTTGGCCCGCGCAGATCGCGGTCGGCGAACCGATCCCTGACTGGGCCGACCCGGACGGCATCATCCCCCTCACCGAAGGCACCGGCGAGCCAACCCTCTACGACCGCCTCCGGGATCGCATCGCAACCGAATTCCCCGGCGGCAACGTTACGGCCATCGAGGCCGAGTTCGCGGAAATCATGGGCAAGCCGCTGGCGCAGTGGCTGGCCGCCGACTTCTTCAAGCACCATACCAGCCAGTTCAAGAAGCGGCCCATCGCCTGGCAGATCGGCAGCGGCAAGTTCACTGCACGACGTCGGCCCGCGTTCGCCTGCCTGGTTTATTATCACAAGCTCGACGGGAGCACGCTGGCAGCTATCCAATCCCAGTACGTCCGCCCCCTGCGCGGCCGTTACGAGACCGAGCTGCGCGGGATCGAGGCGATCCCGGTCGCCGCGCGCAGCGAGCGCCAGGCCGGCCGCCGCATCGAGCTGGAAGGCTGGATCGCTGAGCTGCGCGACTTCGACGACAAACTGGGGCGAGTTTCCACGGAAGGCTTCGCCAGCGATGCCCTGGCAAAGCTGATCGCGCAGGAGCCGGTGGACAACTGGTGCTCAGTTGACGGCATCAAGTCACGGCCGGCCGATCGCGAGGCGCTCCAGCGCCAGGAAATGGCCTACATCCCGGACCTGAACGACGGCGTCCGCGTCAACATCGCGCCGCTGCAAAAAGCCGGCCTGCTCGCCGCGGACGTGATCGCCGGCAAGGACGTCGAGAAGGCCATCGCGGATCGCGCCGAGTGGCGTGCGGACGAGCGTCGCTGGTGCCGCGAGGGGAAGTTGGCGCGGCCGGGGTGGTGGCGGTAGCGAGGCTGCAATTGGAATAATGGAGGGATCGCAGCAGATGGATGTTCAGAATTGCATTGCGAGCATGCCTGTATCGGAATTCGTTAGGGTAGCCAATGTCACCGACTACTTGACGGAGTTCGAGAGATTGGCGACTCTTGATACCGAGGAAGCCATCTCCCGGCTGCGAGAGTTCCTACTAGATGACGTAGATTTTTGGGTTACGTTCGATTTACCACAATGGGTCAGCATTTGCCTCCTGAGAAAAGGGGTGGTGGGCACAAGGATTTTGGCCGACTGCCTGCCGAAGACGAGCTTGACCTACCAGACTAGGATTCTTGAGACGCTCTGGTATGCGAGCAAGAGGCAACTGCCTTCCTCCCTCCATGGTGCCGCGGCGACTCTTCTGCCGACACTGCGGTTTGCCGACGAGGTTGTCTCGGAAGCAAGCGCGGTGCTCGCAGACTTTTTCATCGGAGCCATTGATGACAGAGACAAGTATGGCGTTTTGGTCAACTTTCTACATACTCTTTGGATGCTGGAAGCCAATCAAAGCGCAACAAGTCGCTCAGAAATCCTGGAGGCCATTGCCCAAGGCACCATCAAAATTACGCGACGCCTGATCGAAAACCTGGAAAGCCTGATCTCGCAGAAATCAAGCGAGTCAATGTATCAGGAGTTCTTGAGCAAACACCCTGTTTTTCTGGATCCTCTCGCCTCTGAGGTCATTGCGAGACAAAGACTGGGCTTGGAACATGAGATCGACTACGTAATTCGACGGTACGATGGACGGTACTTGGGCGTCGAAATCGAGAAGCCACAGGATCTCCTGTTCACCGAAAGCAATGACTTCCGAGCCGGCTTCACGCATGCATTCGGCCAGGTTCTTGACTTTCAGCGTTGGGTGGACACGCATGAGGAGTATGCGCGCCACCTCATGCCTGGGATATCCGCTCCGCGGCCTCGTTGTAATGGGCACGAGAGCAGGCTTGAATAACGAAAACCTTCCGAAACTGAACTGGTTCAACAACAACAGTTCCCGCATTGAAGTAGTCACGTTTGACGACCTGGTGGCGCCAAGAACTTATATTCAAACATCCGCCGCTGGCCTCAGGGTTCTCACTCTACGGAGAGCGTTATCGGGGTTTGACCAGAGGCAACTGGACGTGAAAGCCCATGAACTATCGCGGTTCGTATCGTCATCTCCTGCGTAACAGCAGGTCTGCAATGCTTGCGGCTATCGAGATCTATAACAAGCCAGCCTTCGAGTATCGCGATGAATGCTTCGTCATCCTGCTGCTCAATGCCTGGGAGTTGGTCTTGAAGGCGTTGCTGTCAAAGAACGGGCAATCCATCTTCTATCCGAAGCGGCGACGCGAGCCGTACAAGACCCTATCGTGGTCCGATGCTTTCGCCCGATCAGAGAAATGGTTCCCGAAGGGCTTGCCGCCACTGCCCGTGCGTCGAAACCTCGACCTGCTCAGCACGTACCGAGACAATGCGGTGCACTTTTACAATGCCCGGAGTTTCGGCTCGCTGATCTACGCTCTGGCCCAGACCAGCGTCGTGAATTATAAGGACTTACTACAGTCAGGATTCGATGTTGACCTAGGCAAGGAGATTTCGTGGCAACTGCTGCCGCTTGGCTTGAAGCCACCTGTGGATCCCATCGAGTACATCGCGCAGGGTACCGAGGACAAGAAGGAAACGGGAGCCGCCGTTCGCCAATTCCTGTCCGAACTTGCAGCAGCGACACGAGAAGTGCAGGATGCCGGTGCAGACACCGGTCGCCTGCTAACCGTCTTCACGGTAAGGCTTGAATCCATTAAAAAGATTGAGAAGGCAGACGTCGTGGTCGGCGTCCAGAAAGTTCAAGAGGCCTCCGGGCCCCTGGTGATTGAGAGGATACGAGACCCGAACATCAGCCACCCGCTTCGCCAAAAAGAGGTTGTGAGCGCGATTGGAGAACTTCACGGCCAGCGCTTCACTTCGTACACCTTTCAGGCGCTCATGTGGCAGCATAAGTTCAAGGATGATCCGCGCTATTGCTGGCAAGCAGCCGAAGGTGTGCTGACTAAATACTCGCGGGACGTGATCGCGTGGATCAAGCGATTGTCGGAGCAGGACGTTCAAAAACGCTTTGATCAACTACAAGCAGTTTCACCGAAACAGACGGAAGGCAGGTGGGCAGGATGGAGGAACCTAGATGAACTTCCCCTGCTACGTCGGATATGAAAACACTATCCTGTCAGGTGAGGAGCAAACATGGGAGACTTAAATCCCACTCAGAGGGTAATAGACGTGGTGGGCAGCATCCGCCGGCGTCGTTATCAACTCCCCAGTATCCAGCGGCCCTTCGTCTGGAAACAGGAGCAGATTCTTCGTCTTCTCGATTCGGTCATGTGCGGGTATCCCATCGGCGCGGTGATGCTCTGGAAACCGCCCAACGACATCCGGTGCAGGCCGTTTCTTGAAGAGTACACATCGGGCGAGCACGCGCTCTCACGGCTGCCTGCGCCCGCGGAAGCCCACGCCTACATGGTGCTCGATGGGCAGCAACGGCTTCAATCGCTTTACATGAGCTTCTACGGACGATATGATGGCCGGTGCATCTACATGCGAATCGATCGCATGGCAGATGAAAGTGACGATGGCCTCCGCTATCTCTTCGAATTCCTCCTAGATAACGAGGCCAAAGCTGATCCTGCCTATGTCCATCTGGCCGAGCTGGTGAAACTGGGTATAGAGTATGTAGACGAGTTCGTGAAACGCCGCCTCCCCGGTGCGACTGATGAGACTCAGCGAATCGCGGTCAGGATCGCCACGCGTTTCATCAGTCGCTTTGTCATCCATGAGAGTGTCCTCTTCCAAGAAGTGGATGACAGACTGGATTACAACGATGTTCTGGAGGTCTTTGAGCGAGTCAATTCCGGCGGCACGGCGCTCTCCAAGTCAGACCTACTTTTTTCAACTGTCAAGCTAAAAATCCCTGACATGGAAGAGCGCTTCCTACGCATGGTTGACGATCTCAACGACGGCGGCCGCCACGATTTCAGCACGGACTTTGTGATTAAGACGGCCTTCATCGTGTTCGGGAAAAAAGCCAAGTACGATTACAAGAAGCTGGCAGACTCGGATTTCCTGGATCGACTGGAGGCTGACTTCGATCAATTGGAGAAGGTGATGATTGCCCTCCGTGTATGGCTTGACACCAAGGCGCTCATCAAGTCGAGCCGGTTTCTGCGCAGCAAATCCGCCTTGATTCCGCTGGTGGATTACATGATGCAAAACAAGCGAGTCTACGGCCCAGCCGAAGGCGATGAGAGCGACAGGATGCGGCAGTACCTCTATGTATCTTTCTTCGCCCGACTGTATGCGCGGGCGCCTGACAACATCCTTGACCAGATCCATGACTTGATGATCGCTGCACCACGTGACAGCTTCCCCATTGGCGAAATCGGCGGCATCATTGCCAAGCGAGAACGAAAAGGGCCATACCAGTTCAGGGATGAGTATCTCTGGGATCTCGATTTGGTGCTCAACATCGTTGACGGCGGAGTTCTTGAGATTCCTCAGAAGCGCGGGTGGAGCCTGGAGCATGATCACATATTTCCCAGAAACCAGCTTCAATTACGCAATATCGAGCGTGATGTAGATGATGTTGGCAACCTCCGACTGCTGGGCAAGTCCCGTAACATCTCCAGGAGTGACACCATGCCGGACGGCAACACTGAATTCTTCGGTAAGGCCGATCCCGAGCTTGCCATTCTCTACAAGGACGCCTACTCCGGCCTCACCCAGGATGCCTTTTCCCTATTCGTTCAAAGGCGACGCGCGCTCATTCGCAGCCGAGTGACTGAGTTCTTGGGTTTCGAGGAGAAAAATGACTGAAGCGAGCGCAACTCTGCGGACTTGGCTGACACACGAGATCACAGCCACCCTGAGACGTCAGGCACCCACGCCGCCCTTACTTCTCTGGTGCGACCCCGACCGCGAGTGGCTGGAGTTGCTCCGCGCCATAGCGGCACCTGGCGACTTCGAGTTATGGGCCGAACCGGACGCGCCGGAGCTGCTCATCCGTGACCGCTTCCACCAAACGCCGCGCACACCGCGCGTCGTCTGGCTGCCGCGCGGCCGTGACGAGATCACCTGGTTCAAGGTGTTCGAATTGACCGCCGAGGCGGTGTGGACCAAGAGCCTGGTTCAGGCCTTGCGGGAGTACGGCGTTGCCATCGCACGCGATCAGGAGGACGAGCTGGTCTCGCTACTCCCCGCTCACGCGCGGGAATGGCTCGATCAACCGAAGGAGACCTGGCGCGAACTCACCCCCGGCCACGCCAAGGGCACGCTGGTCAATGACCGGCGGATGCTCCAGGTGTTGACGGGCGAGGCCGGCGAGTTCCAGCACCTGCGTGACGAGGATCGCTTTGCGATCTTTGCGCGCCGGGCCACTGAGGACTTCGGCCTGCCCGATCCGGCCGGCATGAGCGAGGATGCCTGGCGCGCGGCGGCAACCGCGCGGCTCCTGTGCACCGAGGCCGCTGAGGCCAATCCGCTGGATCCGCCTTTGGAAGGGGATCGGATCATTCCGCCTGGGCTATCGCGAGATCGCGCGCTCGGACTGCTGCGGGATTGGCAAGCGAACATCCACGGCATTCCCGCCTTCGAACGCCTGACGCTCAAGGCCGATGCGACGACCAGCCTGGGCTACTGGGCGCGTCACCTGGCCGCCATGCCACGCTCGTACAGCTCGCGCGCGGTGGAAGAAACTCTCTTCAAACAGGTCGCCGAAACACTGGATCGGATTGAGGAAGTAGACACGCTGGCCCAGGAATTGGCGAACCGGGCGCAGGCCTTTCGCGATCGCTCGGCAGGGTTCTGGGGACGTCTGGCCGCGCAACGCATCGGTTGGACCCATCTGGCCCAGTTGGCTGACGCTGCCAGCCTCGTGGTTGAAAATGTCCATGTTGAGACCACATGGAAGACGCTGCCGAACGCCATCCGCTGGTACACGGCGCGCGGCTGGCAACTCGACCTGGCGGGCGAGACGTTGTTCGAGGAGCAACCGGACCTGCCGGCGCAGCTTCATCGTATTCGCGCGCGACTGCGCCGCGGCTACCTGCGCGCCACCGATCGCATCGGCGCTGCGTTCTCCGAACTCCTGGCGCATAAGGACAGCGCAGGCGTTGCCGGCTCTCTCTGGCAATCCCTGCCGACCGCAGGCGAAGCTGTGCTGGCGATCCTGCAAGCTGGCGGCAAAGGCGGCGCAACACCGCCCACGGCGCTGATCTTCCTGGATGCTTGCCGCTTCGACTTGGGTCAACGATTGGCTGAGCTGCTCAACACCGGCGAGCCGACCCGCCGCGCGGAGGTGACCGCGGCGCTGGCTCCCATTCCGAGCATCACCAGCCTGGGCATGCCGTTTGCCCTGCCGGCGCTTCGGGATGCCCTGCGAGTGCGCCTTTCACCCGACCACAAGGCCTTTCAGGTGTCCGCCACCAGTTTCGAGGGCGACCTGGCGTTGGCCGAGGGGCGTCGTCGTTGGCTGACGGCTAAGTGGAATGTCAAGGAATTCCTGAGCATCGCCGATGTGCTGGACGGCGACCGGCTCAAGCAACTTGGCAAGCTCCCCAAACTCATCGTTGTGCACAGTGATGAGTTTGATACGGCCGGCCACGAAGGGCAGCTCCAGCTCACGGGGGCGGGCGAGCACCTGGAGCGCTATGCCAGGGCCATCCGCCGCCTGCGCGAGGCGGGTTTCAGCCGGGTCGTCGTCGTCACCGACCACGGCTTTTTCCACTGGCAACCGGAACGCGATGAGATCGAGGAGACCAAACCGGGCGGCGAGTTGTTGTGGTCCTCTCGGCGTGCACTGGTCGGCCGGGACCTGACGCATGCGACGGCTGTACGACTGCCGGTGCCGCAGTCTGACCTTGTGGCGCTCATCCCGCGCAGCGTCAACGCGTTCAGGACCTATGGCGGGCTCGGCTATTTCCACGGCGGCGCGCTGCTCCAGGAACTGATCATTCCCGTCCTTGTGGCCCAATGGCCGGCCAAGGCGACCAAGGTCAGCGTCGTGTTGAAGCCGGTCGGCCAGATCGCCAACCTATCTCCGGCTGTCGCGGTCCAGGCGGGCATCGGCACGACGACCCTTTTCGGGCCGGACGATCGGCAACTGGCGCGGCTTGTGCGGGTCAAGGTTCAAGATCCAGGCACGGGTAAGCTCGTCTTCAAACATCGCGAGCCAGTGACCGTGGATCCCGGCGGCGAGGCCGTGGCTGTCCAGTTGGAAAGGGTCGAGTCGCCGCCCAGCCTGCCCCGCGGCAGCCCGTTGACTGTATTGGTGTTCGATGCCGACGACGAAGAGATCCTGGCGCGGGAAGACATCACGCTAAAGGTGGACATAGATGAGTGGTGAGTCTAGCAACGGCGCAATCGACGCGCTTGACGTCAAGCTAATGGAAGCCTTCCCGGGTCGTGTGGTACGCAAAGACCTGGTGCAGAAGCTCAAGGTCGGTTTTAGCATCCCGGTATACGTCCTGGAATACCTGCTGGGCAAGTATTGCTCCACGACTGACGACGATGAGATCGCGCGCGGCCTGGAGTTGGTCAAAGAAGCCATCGCCGAGCGCGTCGTGCGCGCCGACCAGGGCGAACTGATCAAGTCGCGCCTCAAGCGCTCCGGCGCGATGAAGCTGATTGACGTGGTCACCGTCACTTTCGATGAGAAGGATCAAGGCGGCAAGTATTGGGCCAGGCTGGGTACGGCCGGGCTGGATCGGGTCCATATTGACGAGGCGCTCGTGGATAAGTATGAGCGGATGCTCACCGGCGGCATCTGGGCCAACGTCGAGCTGACCTATGACGAGACGATTGTGCATGGCGGCGTCACCCGGCCCTTCGTCCTGCAGCGTATGCAACCTATCCAGGTCACCAGCGCCAGGCTGGACGAATGGCGCGAGGCGCGTGGCCGCTTCACCCGCGAGGAGTGGGTGGACGTTCTGCTGCGCTCGATGGGTTACGAGCCAACCCACCCCGACTTCACATGGCGACGCAAGCTGCTCTTCCTGCTGCGCCTGGTCCCGATGGTTGAGAAGAACTTCAACCTGATCGAACTGGGGCCGCGCGAGACCGGTAAGTCGTTTGTCTTCCGCGAGATTTCGCCCTACGTCATCCTGCTCTCCGGCGGCCAGGGCTCAGTGGCCGACCTGTTTGGCTGGAAGAACCGCAAGGACAAGCCAGGCCTGGTCATCCGCTACGACGTCGTGGCCTTCGACGAGGTCGCCGGCTCGCACTTCCGCGCCGAATCCGACCGGCAAATGTACAAGGGCTACATGGAGCAGGCTTCCTTTTCGCGCGGGGACGACAAGGGCACCATCTCGGCTGAGGCCGGCGTCGTTTTCAACGGCAACATTGACGGCGACGTGCAGTCCATTGCTCGCACCACCCACCTCTTCACCGCATTGCCTGAACAAATCCGCAATGACACAGCTTTCCACGATCGCTGGCACGCCTATCTGCCGGGCTGGGAGATGCCGAAGTTGAAGCCTGAGCACCTTACGGCCCACCTGGGTTTCGTCGCCGACTACCTGGCTGAGATCTTTCACAATGAGTTGCGGCCGCTCAATTTCACGGACGCGTACGATACCTTCTTCGCCTTCGGCAGCCATGTCGGCCAGCGGGACCGTAGATCTGCGGTGCGTACGGTGTCGGCTCTGCTCAAGCTGATCCACCCCGACGGCCGCTGCACTCGCGATGAGATGGCCGAGTACATCGCGTTCGCTCTGGAGATGCGCCGCCGGGTCAAGGAACAACTCAAGCGCATCAACCCCATTGAGTTCTCACGGGTCAACCTCTCTTACCTGGACAAAGAAACTGGCGAGGAGTTCCTTGCCGAGTGCAGCGAATTGGGCGCCACCCGGCTGATCCCGGAGGGGCCGCTGCAGCCTGGCGACATCTTTAGCATCGGCTACGATCCGACCGGCGGCCGCATGGCGCTGTTCCGCATCCAGGTCGCGGCTCTATCCGGCACCGGTCGGTTCCAGTTGGTGGGTGTCACCTCAAAGTCCATTCGGGAATCAGCCCGCATGGCGTTCGATTACCTGCGCGCCAACAGCAAGCGCATTGGCCTCAATCAGGATCTGAGCGGCTATGATTTCAATGTCCAGGTCATGAGTCCCATGCAGGGCAAAGAAACCGAGGATCTGGGCGTCGCGTTCTACATCGCTATCCTCTCGTCAGTGGTCAGCCGTCCGATCGCCGGCAGCCTGGTCGTGCTCGGGCAGATGTCGATCCACGGTGTGCTGTCCCGGGTTGAGCAGCTCGCCGACCGCCTGCGCGTGGCCATGGATGCCGGCGCGCGGCAGGTGCTGATCCCGACGGTCAACGCCGCCGACTTCGGGACGATCCCCGGTGAGCTGCTCGATAAGCTGCGGGTGGACTTTTACTCGGACCCGTCGCAGGCGGCGTTTAAGGCGATTGCGGAGGCATAGAGGGGGCAGGCGTCAGGAGATAGGGGTCAGGGGCTAGAAGACAGCCATACCTGACACCTGCCTCCTGACGCCTGACAAAGGGGGTGCTCGTGGCAAATTGGGAACAACTTCGCGTTTTGCGAGAGGGTGTTGAGCGGTGGAACCGGTGGAGAGAAGAGCACCCCAACGTCCGGCCTGAGCTCAGCGATTCGGAGCTCGGTGGGGGGCTCCTTGTCGGAGCGAACCTTAGGGAGGCAAACCTGGTTGGTGTGCATCTCAGCGGGAGACGCATCAGCCAGGCAGATCTCGTCCGGGCAGACCTTCGCGGGTCCTACCTCGATGTGGCAGACCTCGATGGCGCGGACCTCTCGGGGGCGAACCTGGGCGGAGCGAACCTTGACTGGGCGTACCTCGGCAGGGCGGACTTCAGCGGGGCCATCATCTCTGGGACAGCGTTCGGTGATGTGGATCTGAGCGAAGTAAAGGGGCTGGAGTCAGTGGTGCATCAGGGGCCTTCGACAATCGGGATTGATACCGTATATCGCTCCAGGGGACGAATCCCGGAGGTTTTCCTGCGCGGCTGTGGCGTGCCGGATAAGTTTATTGACTTTCTAAAGTCACAGGGCGGACAAGCGAATCAGTACCACTCCTGTTTCATCAGCTATTCCAGCAAGGATCAGACGTTTGCGGAGCGGCTGCACGCCGATTTGCAGGCCAAGGGCGTCCGCTGTTGGTTTGCGCCGGAGGACATGAAGATCGGTGATCCTTTCCGCCAGCGCATTGATGAGGCGATCCGGGTCCATGATAAACTGCTGCTGATCCTTTCGGAGCACTCAGTCAAGAGCGACTGGGTCGCCAGTGAGGTCGAAGCCGCGTTCGAGAAGGAACGCCGCCATGCGGGGCAAAGCATCCTCTTTCCCATCCGCCTCGATGATGCGATCATGGATGCCGATCAGGCCTGGGCGGCGGATATCCGGCGCACGCGGCACATCGGGGATTTCACGCGGTGGAAGGAGCATGACACCTATGCCGCCACCTTTGACCGTCTCATGCGCGACCTGAAGGCCGCGCAGGGTTGACCGCTATGCCGATCATCGAAGACTTCCTTGTCAACCTGGCTGCCGGCTTCACCCAGACGCTGCTCATGGCGCTGGGCAGGCGGGTCCTGGGCGATCCGCAGCAACGAGCGCTGAAGCGCGTACCAGGCCGGCTTCAAGGCCATGCTGCGCACCGCAGGTTCGGGCCTCAGTCAGGCCGAGCTGGCGGTGGTCGGCAATGTTATCGGCCGCTTCCTGGGCCAGCCCACCGTTGCGCAGGCACTGCTCGACCTGGGCCTGGCCGGCGCGCCTCTCGATGTCCCGGCCCTGGCCGCGCGCTGGAACGATGCCGGCGGGCCTGCCGACCTGGTCAATATCCGTTTCGACTTCGGGTGGGGCTTGCTTGCCTTCCAGCAAGGTCTCAGTGCCGCTCTGATCGCCGAAGCCAGCCGGCCGGACAGTCCACTCGCCAACCAGGTTGTGGTCAACCGACTGGTGACCTTGCAAGGCCAGGTGCAGCAGCTCTTTGATCTACTCCAACAGCCACCGCCATCGGCGGCGCCCTCAGCGACGCCGCCCGCGTCTGCAGCGCCGGTGTCCACGTCACCCGCCAGTCAGCGCCCGGCGCCTGTCCCCAGCCCAGCACCCACCGGCGAGTATCATTCCTGCTTTATCAGCTATTCCAGCCAAGACCAGCATTTCGCCGATCAACTGTACAGCGACCTAGTGGCCGCCGGCGTCACCTGCTGGTACGCTCCGGAAGATATGGCCATAGGCGACCGCATCCGCAAAACCATCTATACCGCCATCGGGCGTCTTGACAAGCTCCTGATCATTCTGTCTCGCCATTCGATCGCCAGCGACTGGGTGGAAGGGGAAGTCGAGCGCGCCTTTGAACGCGAGCGCCAGCAGAAAGAGACGGTTCTCTTTCCGATCCGCCTTGATGATGACGTCATGCAGACCGACCAAGCCTGGGCCGGCGACATTCGACGCATTCGCCACATCGGCGATTTCACGCACTGGAACGAGCCGACCTCGTATCAGCACGGTCTGCAGCGGCTGCTGCGCGATCTGCGGGTAGATGGTAATACCCCAAACACGGCTGAACATGGGGCGCGAGATGACACGAGGTAAGACCTGGTCGCTAAGGTGACAGTCAGGCGCGCAGGCGGCATCACAGGCCGACCTGGGCCGCGGCGTTGCGCTTGAAGAGTGAGCCGTGTCGAATGTAGCCGCGTAGGACCTGCACGGATTTGTGGCCGGTCTGGCGCTGGATGTCGCGTTCCTCGACACCCTTCTCGCCGGCGGTGGTGGCGAAGCCGGCGCGGAGGCTGTGCTCGCTGTACTGGTCGGGGTCGAGTCCGGCCGCCTGGGCACAACGCTTGACCACCAGGGCGATGGCCCGGTCGGACAGGCGCCCTTCCTGGATATGATCGCCGCGGCGAGGGGAACAGGCTCGGTAACCTGGGCAATGCCTATTGGGTTTTGGGCGAGGTGCGGCGGGCGATCGGGTTCTACGAGGGGGCGCTGGCGATCAGCCGGGAGATCGGCGACCGCCGCGGCGAGGGGAATCATCTCGGCAACCTGGGCGGGGCCTATTGGGCTTTGGGCGAGACGCGGCGGGGGATCGAGTTCGCCACGCAAGCCCTGGCGATCAGCCGGGAGATCGGCGACCGCCGCGGCGAGGGGAATGATCTGGCGAACCTGGGAATTGCCTACAAGCGGCTTGGCAACCTGAACCAGGCGCACGACTGCTGGCGACAGGCCCTCGCCATCTTCGAAGCCATCGAATCCCCTCACGCCGCCACCGTGCGCGCGTGGCTGGCTGCGGATGACAGTGCGCCCGCGGCGGATTAGTATCTTATCGTAACTGCTCAGGCGGCCCCCCTGCCCCCCAATCCTGGGGGGAAAAGCATTCGGCTCCCCCAGGATTGGGGGCAGGGGGGCACTCCGGGCGCTATCGAGACCATTCTCACTGCCTGGCTGGGCAGTTACCTGTAGCCACAATATACGATTGACAAGGAGAATCAAGATGACGAAGGGCCGGATGGAAGCCTTCAGCGATGGGGTGCTTGCCATTATCATCACGATCATGGTGTTGGAATTGAAGGTGCCGCACGACGCGACGCCGAATGCGCTGATTCCACTCATTCCCGTGGTTCTGAGCTATGTCCTCAGTTTTGTTTTTGTCGGTATCTACTGGAACAACCATCATCATCTGCTGCAGGCGATCAGGCATGTGGACGGGGCGGTTCTGTGGGCGAACTTGCACCTGCTGTTCTGGCTGTCGCTGATTCCCTTCGTCACCGCGTGGATGGGCGAAAACCAGTTTGCCCCCTGGCCCGTGGCTTTGTATGGTGTGGTCCTCCTATTTGCTTCCATCGCCTATTACATCCTGGCCCGCGCTCTCATCGCCGCGCATGGCACGGATTCCGTGCTGGCAACCGCGCTCGGTCGAGACGTCAAGGGTAAGGTGTCGGTGGTCGCCTATGCCGCGGCCATTCCGCTGGCGCTTGCCAGCTCCTGGTTGGCTTTCGGGCTATTCGTCCTGGTGGCCATCATGTGGCTCGTGCCCGACCGCCGTATCGAGAAAACGTTGACTGGTACATGAACCAAACCAAGGGATGGTGCGCTTCTGTGTATTCCAGCAAGCTGTTAGCGAAGGTGCGTAACGCCTGCGGTATCGCCCTCGTGCTGATAGGGCTGCTCGCCGGCTGCGTGACGCAGACGCCGGCCGCCGGCTCGCCCGCTCCTGCGTCTGTGACCCCGCCTGCCGCGACGGCGACGACCGCCGATCTGCCGCCCGCGTCCACGCCGGCGCCCAGGTGCGCCTCCTGTGGCAGGAGTGGTAACACCCGCGCTCGATTTTTGTAACTGCTGGGTCTGCCTGGAATTCAGATAGGAAATTCAGACAGGATTCACAGGATTGACAGGATATTCGAACTCTCGTGGCGGTAGTTTTGCACACCACAGAGCAAGAATCCTGTACATCCTGTTCATCCTGTCCAAATCAACTTGCAGGGTGAGCAGTTACGGACTGACAGGATATTCGAACTCTCGTGGCGGTAGTTTTGCACACCCCAGAGCAAGAATCCTGTTCATCCTGTTCATCCTGTCCAAATCAACTTGCAGGGTGAGCAGTCACCGATTCTTTCAACAAGAGGAACATTATGAACCCGAATCTGAAACTGTTGCTGGCGCTGGCCCTCGGCTTGACCGCCGGCCTGACGCTGTTCTCGGCCCTGGCCTCTCCTGGTCAGGAGCCATTGACCCTGGTTTACATCTCGCCTCAGCCTGCAGCTCAGTTTGTCTCGGCCAACGCGGCCATCGCCATTCGGCAGGGAGAGGAGATCGAGCGCGCCAGCCTGTTACGCGCCGGGCTGTTCCAGGTGACTGGCGCGCAGAGCGGCGCGCACCCTGGGCGCACGATTCTGGCCGACGATCGCCAGACCGTCATTTTCGAGCCTGCGCAGCCCTTTACGCCCGGTGAAACGGTGGCGGTGACGGTGCATCCTGGCTTGCAGACGCAGGCCGGCCGCGCCATCCAGGGTGTTTCGTTCCAATTCACCATCTCCGCCATGCCGCCGCTGGCCGCACACAGGCCGCCAGATGAAACCGCCATCGCCGCAGACCCTGACCTGATCGCCGCGCCCGCGCCGCGGTCAGCCGTCGAACAGAACCCGGACGCGACGCCCCGCTATGTGACCGTGCCGGCCGATTTTCCGGCCATCACGGTGACCGTGCCGGCCTCCGAGGCCGCGGCTGACGGTTTTGTCTTTATCACCGATTTCACCGGCCCCGGTTTGCCAACGGCCGCGCCCTATGTGATGATGGTAGACAACCAGGGCGAGCCTGTCTATTACCGGAAACTACCGCCCAACCAGGCCGGAACCGACTTCAGGAAGTGGCCCAACGGCCAGTTGACCTTCTACGACCGCAGCGTGGGGCGCTTCCGCATCCTGGATTCCACCTACGCCACCGTCGGCTACTATTATGCCAAGCTCCGCTGGACCGACCAGCATGACTTCGAGCTGATGCCAAACGGCAACCAGCGCTACCTTGTTTACGATCCGCAGCAAATTGACATGAGTCAGATTGTGCCCGGCGGCTTTCCTACCGCCACGGTCTATGGCCTGGTCGTGCAGGAGCTGGACCCGAGCCGCAACATCCTGTTCGAATGGCGCAGTTGGGACCACTTCGCCATCACCGACACCAACGTCAGCCTGACGACCCCGGTGATTGATTACGTTCACGGCAACACCGTGACCAGCGACCTGGACGGCAACATCTTGATTTCCGGCCGCCATGTGGACGAGGTGACCAAGATCAATCGCCAGACCGGCGCCGTCATGTGGCGCTGGGGCGGTAAGCGCAACCAGTTCACCTTCATCAACGACAGCCGCGGCTTTTCCCATCAACACGACATTCGCGTGCAGCCCAATGGGCACTACACCCTGTACGATAATGGCAACCACCTGAATCCCGAATACTCCCGCGCCCTGGAGTATGTGTTGGATGAAGAACACCTGACGGCCACGTTGGTCTGGGAATATCGCAACGCGCCAGACACCTACGGCGACAGCATGGGTAATGCTCAGCGCCGGCCCAACGGCAATACTGTGATCGGCTGGGGCAGCGGGCTGCCGACGTTGACCGAAGTGACAGCGGATGGGGTGAAGGCCTTCGAACTGACCATGGGCCCGGGGCATCAGAGCTACCGGTCTTACCGCTTTCCCTGGACAGGCCATCCCGCGTGGCCCCCAACCCTGGTTGCCACCGTCGCGGATGGCCGGACGCACTTGCACGCCAGTTGGAACGGCGCCACCGAAGTGGCCCTCTACCGCATCTACGGCGGCGTGACGCCGCGGGTCGTCATTTCTCTGGTGGGCACGCAGATCAAGACCAGTTTCGAGACGAGCACCGATATCACTGAGTTGCTTGACGACTTTTGCTTCTTTCGGGTCTTGCCCGTGGATCGGCAGGGTCATGACATGACCTATTCCAACGTGGTTTCCACGGGAAGTGAAGCGTGCCACTCGTCGTATCTTCCCTTCCTGGGACAGTAATCCATCAGTTGCCCATGCCCCGGGGGCACAACCGTGGATGAAAATGGCGCGCAAGCCGCTGGCTTGCCTCCGTGGCGCGGGGCGCTGCAATCCGGCGGATTGCGTTACAGGGCTGTTTTCAAGTCAGTCGCCCATGCGCGGGGGGCACAACCGTGGATGAAAATGTAGCGCAAGCCGCTGGCTTGCCTCCGTGGCGCGGGGCGCTGCAATCCGGCGGATTGCGTTACAGGGCTGTTTTCAAGTCAGTCGCCCATGCGCGGGGCGCACAACCGTGGATGAAAATGGCGCGCAAGCCGCTGGCTTGCCTCCGTGGCGCGGGGCGCTGCAATCCGGCGGATTGCGTTACAGGGCTGTTTTCAAGTCAGTCGCCCATGCGCGGGGCGCACAACCGTGGATGAAAATGTAGCGCAAGCCGCTGGCTTGCCTCCGTGGCGCGGGGCGCTGCAATCCGGCGGATTGCGCTACAGGGCTGTTTTCAAGTCAGTCGCCCATGCGCGGGGCGCACAACCGTGGATGAAAATGTAGCGCAAGCCGCTGGCTTGCCTCCGTGGCGCGGGGCGCTGCAATCCGGCGGATTGCGTTACAGGGCTGTTTTCAAGTCAGTCGCCCATGCGCGGGCGCACAACCGTGGATGAAAATGTAGCGCAAGCCGCTGGCTTGCCTCCGTGGCGCAGGGCGCTGCAATCCGGCGGATTGCGTTACAGGGCTGTTTTCAAGTCAGTCGCCCATGCGCGGGGGCACAACCGTGGATGAAAATGTAGCGCAAGCCGCTGGCTTGCCTCCGTGGCGCGGGGCGCTGCAATCCGGCGGATTGCGTTACAGGGCTGTTTTCAAGTCAGTCGCCCATGCGCGGGGGGGCACAACCGTGGATGAAAATGTAGCGCAAGCCGCTGGCTTGCCTCCGTGGCGCGGGGCGCTGCAATCCGGCGGATTGCGTTACAGGGCTGTTTTCAAGTCAGTCGCCCATGCCCCGGGGGCACAACCGTGGATGAAAATGTAGCGCAAGCCGCTGGCTTGCCTCCGTGGCGCGGGGCGCTGCAATCCGGCGGATTGCGTTACAGGGCTGTTTTCAAGTCAGTCGTCCATGCGCGGGGCGCACAACCGTGGATGAAAATGTAGCGCAAGCCGCTGGCTTGCCTCCGTGGCGCGGGGCGCTGCAATCCGGCGGATTGCGTTACAGGGCTGTTTTCAAGTCAGTCGCCCATGCGCGGGCGCACAACCGTGGATGAAATGTAGCGCAAGCCGCTGGCTTGCCTCCGTGGCGCGGGGCGCTGCAATCCGGCGGATTGCGTTACAGGGCTGTTTTCAGTCAGTCGTCCATGCGCGGGGCGCAAACCGTGGATGAAATGTAGCGCAAGCCGCTGGCTTGCCTCCTGGCGCGGGCGCTGCAATCCGGCGGATTGCGTTACAGGGCTGTTTTCAAGTCAGTCGTCCATGCGCGGGCGCAACCGTGGATGAAATGTAGCGCAAGCCGCTGGCTTGCCTCCGTGGCGCGGGGCGCTGCAATCCGGCGGATTGCGTTACAGGGCTGTTTTCAAGTCAGTCGTCCATGCGCGGGGCGCACAACCGTGGATGAAAATGTAGCGCAAGCCGCTGGCTTGCCTCCGTGGCGCGGGGCGCTGCAATCCGGCGGATTGCGTTACAGGGCTGTTTTCAAGTCAGTCGCCCATGCGCGGGGCGCACAACCGTGGATGAAAATGTAGCGCAAGCCGCTGGCTTGCCTCCGTGGCGCCGCAATCCGGCGGATTGCGTTACAGGGCTGTTTTCAAGTCAGTCGCTCATGCGCGGGGCGCACAACCGTGGATGAAAATGTAGCGCAAGCCGCTGGCTTGCCTCCGTGGCGCGGGGCGCTGCAATCCGGCGGATTGCGCTACAGGCCTATTTTCAGGTTAGTAGATGAACTCGCGGATGTCGTACAGGGACACTTTGGGCGCGCCGGGCTGGCGCCAGAAGCGCAAGCCCGCGCGCAGACGCCGACTTTGTTCCTCAATCTCGCTGGCCGCCAACAGGCGCAGGCCGGCCGTGGTCGCTTGCGCCTCGTAGGTTGCAGTCGGATAGTCCATCAACTCTGAAAAGTAGATGAGATCGTGCGCGTCGAGCGGCAACGCGTTGATCAGCCGGGTGGTCGCGGTGATGTGCGCCTCTTGGTAGGTCTGGCCGCCGGCGCCGACCAACACGATGATGCCTACCGCCACGCCGGCCTCTTTCAAGTGGGCAATCAGGGTTTGCGCTTCGGCAGGCGTGTTGGGCTTGCCCAGGAAGCGCAGCAGCGTAGGATCGCCTGTCTCCAGCCCGATATAGGCGCGCCGCAGACCGCGCGCGGCCAGGGCGCGCCAGTCCTCCACGGTCTTACGCCGGGTCGAAAAGGCATCTACAAAGGAATAGATGCCCTGCAAATGCTGCGGATGGGCCTCTTTCCAGGCGCGTAAGGCCGATCCTGTCAAGCCCGGCGGCGCGATCACGAATTCCGTGTTAACCGCATCCAGCAGGGGCAACAAAGCGGCCTGCGGAATCATCAGCGCATTGGCATCGCCCAAGAAAATGGAGCGTCGCAGGGTCAGGGCCTCGCCGAAGAAGGCGCGTACGGCGTCCATGTGCGCCCGGAACTCCGCCAGCGTCTTGACGTGGAAGCGCCGATCACGGTAGAAGCCGCAGAAGCTGCACGCATCGTAGGCGCAGCCCTCGGTGGCTTGCAGATAGAGCGCCAGGTATTGGTCGGGCGGCAGGATCGTCACCGGCTTGTAGAGACGTTCGTAGACCTCGCGTTCATCTTCTAACTTGTCATAATTGCAGGAGGCGACGCGTGCCAGGGCGGCCAGGATTGCAGCCGGCGCCTGGCCTGCAGAAGCATCGCCCTGATCCTGGATATGCGCCAGCACTTCCGCGGCGGTGTCATACGCGCGCTGCTCCAGCGCCTGCACCTCAGCAGGGGTCAGAAAGCGACGCTGGCGCGACGATAGTCCCGCGGGCGGGCCCGGGCGTTTTTCCAGGATCGCATTGGCCAGGCTGCGGCGAAAGGTGCTTCCTTGCACGAAGGCCCCATGCAAACGGCCGGCCGCGTCGAACGTAAACATCGTTTGCGCGTCCAGCATGATGGTGGTTGATTCTGGCCGTTGATTGATGATGGTTGTCTGGCCGCCGGGCAGCGGCAGGCGTAAAATCGTCATTGGCTCTTCTGCCTTTCTTCTTCTTCCTTTGCCCTGCGCATTTCATTCTAGCCCTCCCGATTTGCCTTAGACATGACTTGTATCATTGCGACATGCCTGCCTGCATACTATAACAGAAAGGCGTTCGCCGGTTGCGCAAAGACGCACAACCGCCGGACCGGTGTAGCGGACTCCCCAGGCCAGATTCACCCTGGCCGATTCGACATAATCAGGTAGCGAAATAGACACACCCCACGGCAAGCAAGGGCGCTTACACACAAACTGATTTTCTGAGGAGACAAATCATGCGCGAGATAACGACGATTGATGGCAATGAAGCTGCAGCCTTCATTGCGCACAAGACCAGTGAGGTCATTGCCATCTATCCCATCACCCCGTCCAGCGTGATGGGAGAATGGGCCGACACCTGGTCAGCCCAGGAGGAAAAGAATATCTGGGGCACCGTGCCTCTGGTCGTCGAGATGCAGAGCGAAGGCGGGGCGGCCGGCGCCGTGCATGGGGCTTTGCAGACAGGCTCGCTGACCACCACCTTCACGGCTTCGCAGGGTCTGCTGCTGATGATCCCCAACATGTACAAGATCGCCGGCGAGTTGACCTCGACGGTGTTCCATGTGGCCGCGCGCTCGTTGGCCGCGCAGGGCCTTTCCATTTTTGGCGATCACAGCGATGTGATGGCGACGCGTGCCACCGGCTGGGCGCTGTTGTGCAGCGGCGCCGCGCAAGAGGTGATGGACCTGGCGCTGATTGCCCATGCCGCCACGCTGGAAGCCAGGGTGCCGTTCATTCATTTCTTCGATGGCTTCCGCACCAGCCATGAAGTCACCAAGATCGAAAAGCTCGACACCGACGACATTCGGGCGATGATTGATGATTCCCTGGTCGCGGCGCACCGGGCGCGTGGTCTCAACCCTGACCATCCCTTCATGCGCGGCACCGCGCAGAACCCCGATGTCTACTTCCAGGGCCGCGAGACGGTCAACCCGTTCATCCAGGCTACACCGGCCATCGTGCAGAAACAGATGGATCGTTTTGCCGAGCTGACCGGCCGCCAGTACCATCTGTTCGACTATGCGGGCGCGCCCGATGCGGAGAAGGTCATCGTGGTGATGGGGTCAGGCGGCGAGACGGCCGAGACCACGGCCAACTACCTGAACGCACGTGGAGCCAGGGTGGGCGTGGTCAAAGTGCGCCTGTTCCGGCCCTTCAGCGCGCTTGATCTGGTGGCTGCACTGCCGCCGACGGTCAAGACGATTGCGGTGCTCGATCGCACCAAGGAGCCGGGCAGCGCGGGCGAACCGTTGTACCAGGATGTGATCACAGCCCTGTTCGAAACGGGCCGCTTCGTCAAGGTGATCGGTGGACGTTACGGCTTGGGCAGCAAGGAATTTACGCCGGCCCAGGTCAAGGCCGTTTATGATGAGATGGACAAGGCGGCGCCCAAGAATCATTTCACCGTGGGCATTACGGACGATGTGACCCACACCAGCCTGGTCGTTGACCCAACCTTTGATCTTGAGCCGGCCAGTGTGGTGCGCTGCCTCTTCTATGGCCTGGGCGCTGACGGCACCGTGGGCGCCAACCACAACAGTATCAAGATCATCGGCACCGAGACCAACAATTATGCGCAGGGCTATTTCGTCTATGATTCCAAGAAATCGGGCACGGTGACGGTCTCGCACCTGCGCTTTGGCCCGGATCCGATTCACATGCCGTTCCTGGTTTCCAGCGCCAATTTCGTGGCCTGCCATCAGTTCAACTTCCTGGAGCGCTACGATGTGCTGGAAAAGGCCGCTCCGGGCGCGACCTTCCTGCTCAACAGCCCGTTCGGCCCGGAGGATGTGTGGGACAATCTGCCGCGTGAAGTGCAGCGGACCATCATTGACAAGCACCTGAAGTTCTACGTCATTGATGCCTACCAGGTGGCCCGTGAGACCGGCATGGGTGTGCGCATCAACACCATCATGCAAACCTGCTTCTTCGACATCTCCGGCGTGCTGCCGCACGACGAGGCGATTGCAGCCATCAAGAACGCCATTCGCAACAGCTACCAGAAGAAGGGCGAGGCCGTTGTGCAGCAGAACTTCGCCGCGGTGGACTACACGCTGGAGCATTTGTACCAGGTGACGGTGCCTGCGCAGGTGACCAGCACCGTGGCCCGGCCGCCAGCGGTATCAGCCGCAGCGCCGGCATTCGTCCAGGGCCTGACAGCCATGCTGATGGCGGGCAAGGGGGACAGCGTGCCGGTCTCCTTGATGCCTGCGGATGGCACCTATCCCACGGGCACCTCGCAGTGGGAAAAGCGCAGTATTGCGCAAGAAATCCCGGCGTGGGATGAGGATGTCTGTATTCAGTGCGGCAAGTGCGCTCTGGTTTGCCCGCACGCGGCCATTCGCATGAAGTTCTACCCGCAGGAACAGGCCGCCGGCGCACCGGACACCTTCAAGACCCACAAGGCGATCGGCAAGGAGTTCCCGGACATGCTCTGCACGATCCAGGTGGCGCCGGATGACTGCACCGGCTGCGGCGCCTGTGTCTACATCTGCCCGGCCAAGAACAAGAAGGAGCCGCGCTTCAAGGCCATCAACATGGAGGCGCAGTTGCCGCTGCGTGATGCGGAGCGTGTCAACTACGAATTCTTCCTCGATCTGCCGGAGATTGACCGCGACCTGGTCAAAGTAGACTCGGTCAAGGGATCGCAGTTGTTGCAGCCGCTCTTCGAGTATTCGGGCGCCTGCGCCGGCTGCGGTGAGACGCCCTACATCAAGCTGCTCACCCAGTTGTTCGGCGATCACCTGGTGGTGGCCAATGCCACCGGCTGCTCGTCCATCTATGGCGGCAACCTGCCGACGACGCCCTGGTCGCAAAATGCAGACGGGCGCGGTCCGGCATGGTCGAACAGCCTGTTCGAGGACAACGCCGAGTTTGGCCTGGGCATGCGGCTGTCGCTGGACAAACAGGCGCAGTTTGCCCGCGAGTTGGTGGAGCAACTGCGCGACCTGATCGGCCCTACGTTGGCGGATGAGCTGTTGACGGCCGATCAGAGCCAGGAGAACGGCATCCGGGCGCAGCGGGCGCGGGTGGTACAGCTCAAGTCCATCCTGGCCGGCTCCGACCTGCCGCAGGCTGTCCTGTTGTTGGGTCTGTCTGAGAACCTGGTCAAACGCTCCCTGTGGATTGTGGGCGGCGATGGCTGGGCCTACGACATCGGCTACGGCGGTCTCGATCATGTTCTGGCCTCTGGTCAAAATGTCAACGTGTTGGTGCTCGACACCGAAGTCTACTCGAACACCGGCGGGCAAAGCTCCAAGTCCACGCCCCGTGGCGCGGTAGCCAAATTTGCAGCAGCCGGCAAGCGGACGCCGAAGAAGGACCTGGGCATGATTGCTATGACCTACGGCTACATCTACGTGGCGCGTGTGGCCATGGGCGCCAATGATGCGCAGACGATCAAGGCTTTCCTGGAGGCCGAAGCGTATGACGGCCCCAGCCTGATCATCGCCTACAGCCACTGCATTGCGCACGGCTACGATATGCGGGTGGGCAGTGATCAGCAGAAGGCGGCGGTTGCCAGTGGTCATTGGCCGCTCTTCCGTTACAATCCGGCCGACGCGGCCGCAGGACACAATCCCCTGCGCCTGGACTCGAAGGCGCCCTCGATCTCCTTCCAGGATTACGCCTACAAGGAAACGCGCTATAATATGCTCACCGCCTCCAAACCGGTTGAGGCGCGCCAGCTCATGCAGCAGGCCCAGCGCGATGTGACGGATCGCTGGCGCTTGTACGAGCAGATGGCCTCGATCAAGTATGAAGGTGACAGCACCGGAAACGCCTGACGCAAGGAACTTGTGGCCGGATGTGGCGGCTGCCCCGGGCGGGCGCTGCATCCGGCCAGACACACGATTACAGAAAGGACGCACTTATGGACCTCTCAACTACTTACATGGGGCTGAAACTGCGCAATCCCATCGTGCCTTCGGCGTCACCGCTGTCGAGGAGCATTGACAGTATCCGCCACATGGAAGACATGGGCGCCGGCGCCGTGGTCATGTACTCTCTGTTCGAAGAACAGATCGTACATGAGTCGCTTGCGCTCGATCATTTCATCTCCTACGGCAGTAACTCCTACGCCGAGGCGCTTAGCTACTTCCCCACCGCACACGAGTTCAACCTCGGGCCCAACGAATACCTGGAACATCTCTTCCGGGCCAAACAGGCCGTCAACATTCCGATCATCGCCAGCCTGAATGGCGTCAGCCTGGGCGGTTGGATTGATTACGCCCGCCTGATGGAACAGGCGGGCGCGGACGGACTGGAGTTGAATCTCTACTTCCTGGCGACCAACCCTGAGATGAGTGCGCAGGCCGTGGAGCAGGATTATGTTGATGTGCTCAAGGCGGTCAAGGCCACAGTCAGGATACCGGTGGCCATGAAACTCAGTCCGTTCTTCAGCGCCTTCCCCAACTTTGCCCGCCGCCTGGACGAGGCCGGCGCCAACGCCCTGGTGATGTTCAACCGCTTCTACCAGCCTGAACTCGATGTCGAAGCCCTGGAAGTGGTGCCGCACATCGTGCTCAGCACACCGGACGAATCGCGAGTGCCCATTCGCTGGGCCGCGATCCTGTATGGTCGCATCAAGGCTTCCATGGCGATCACCAGTGGTATCCACGCGCCGGAAAATGTGTTGCAGGCGATCATGGCCGGTGCAGATGTGACTAACGTCTGCTCACTGCTGCTGAAGTCGAGCATTGCCAAGATTGACTGGCTGCTGAAGAGCGTTACCTGGTGGATGGAAGAGCACGAGTATGAATCCATCGAACAGATGAAGGGCAGCCTGAGCCAGCGTTCGGTCGCGGAGCCGGGCGCGTTCGAGCGAGCCAATTACATGAAGGCGCTGACGAACTACAAGGTGTAAACCCACTCATTTTCAGCGCCCCAGGAAGCACGCGGCGCTCACCGCGCCCGCTGCCCCCCCTGACAAAGGAGCAGGACGATGTCGTCCTGCTCCTTCTCTTTGGAGGTTCGCGCTGTGTCTTTCATCGGTCTGTCTTTTAGTCCAGGAATTCCAAATGTGAACGGAATGGCTGCCCGTAAATGGGCCTGCGCTCCTCATTCGGGTGGTTTTGGCCCAAAATCCCCGAGATAGGTGGGCAGCAAGAGGGATTGTGGGCGTTGGAAAGCTACATTTGGAAATGCGGCGCCCCGTAGGGGCACCTTGACTTGAGCGAGCGATGCCCCCCCACACCCGTCGTCCCGTAGGGACGATTGAATGAGGCCGCCCCGAGCGCAATCCGTTGCTAAGGTCAGGTGTCCCTACGGGACGCGTCGCGCCCACCAGGACGGCCTGGCGCTGGCCAGTCACATGGATGGCTACATTTGGAACTGCTGCTTTTAGTCAGGTGGAGAATTATTCGCCCTGCGCTTGCGCCCGCAGGAGGGCCAGTTCTGCCTGGACACGGGCCAGCTCCGCTTCCGCCCGATCAGCCCGCTGGGCTTCGATCTGCGCCCGCTGGGCTTCAGTTTGCGCTCGCTGGGCTTCAGTTTGCGCCCGCTGGGCTTCAGTTTGCGCCCGCTGGGCTTCAGTTTGCGCCCGCCGCGCCTCAGCCTGTGCCCGCCGCGCCTCAGCCTGTGCTCGCAGCGCCTCGGCCTGGGCTTGGGCCATCGCTTCGGCGGTGGTCGGAATCGCGCGGCCCGTGGATGGGTCCACGAGGCGCAGCATCTCTTCTTCTGGGCGCAGGATCAGCCCCAGCTCGTCGCTGATCAGGGCGCCGTCCGCAGCTGATGGAATCGGCGTGTAAAAACGCCCGCTCAGGCGAAGCCCCTGCAAGCGTGGGTCCAGGTACTCCCCCAGCGGATCGAAAAGAAAATACTCCTTGACCCCCAATTGCTCGTACAACACCTGCTTCGATCCCACATCTTCTTCGCGGGTGTCGCGTGACGAGATCTCGAAGATGACGCATGGCGCAGCCTGCTCTTCCCACAGCTTGTAGATGCGCCGCGAATGCCGGGCAACGCCTTTCACCACGAACACATCGGGCACCTTGAAGACGCGCGGCCTGCCTTCCACGTAGTAGAAGAGCATGTCCGCAGCAATGTAGACCCGCTCGTCGGCGCGAAAGACATAGCGCAGCGCCTCGCGCAGATACATGATCACGGTCATGTGCCAGTCGGTCTCGCCCATAGGTTTTCCATCCGATTCGGGATAGTAGATTTCGGCTTTGGGTGCTTTGCGGGGAACCATGACGCCGGCAGGCAGCGGATAGGACGGCTGCACGGTAGGTAGATCTGCAATTTTGGCGATACTCATGATGGTCACTCCTCGCTTACTGGACGGACTTTACCGCAGTTTCTGGCATTTGGCAAGCGCCAGTACGCGAGTACAGCAAATCCAAATGTACCCGGAATCGAGGCTTCAGCCGGTCTGCCACAGGGTTCTCAAGTGCCCGATAACCGGCTAAAGCCCAACCCCCCCCCCCCCCCCCCCCCCCCCCCCCCCCCCCCCCCCCCCCCCCCCCCCGCCCCCCGCCCCCCCCCCCCCCCCCCCCCCCCCCCCCCCCCCCCCCCCCCCCCCCCCCCCCCCCCCCCCCCCCCCCCCCCCCCCCCCCCCCCCCCCCCCCCCCCCCCCCCCCCCCCCCCCCCCCCCCCCCCCCCCCCCCCCCCCCCCCCGGCCCGCGGCCCCCCCCCCCCCCCCCCCCCCCCCCCCCCCCCCCCCCCCCCCCCCCCCCCCCCCCCCCCCCCCCCCCCCCCCCCCCCCCCCCCCCCCCCCCCCCCCCCCCCCCCCCCCCCCCCCCCCCCCCCCCCCGCCGGCTAAGCCTCCAAATGTACCCGGAATCGAGGCTTCAGCCGGTCTGCCACAGGGTTCTCAGGTGCCCAATAACCGGCTAAAGCCTCCATTCCAGTCCAGATGTCTTCAGCGACCACATTTGGAATTCCTGCAGCCGGACACAGCATGATTCGACTCGTGAAAATTCGTGGCAGGCCGGAACCCCCGCCAGGGATGACACGAATTGACACGAAAGGGAACAAGGGAATTTGTGCGAATCTGTGCCATTTGTGGCAAAATAGCCATCGGTCAGGCGGTTCGGGCCATGCTCGGGACCGCAACGAATCTGCACCCTGGAGGTGATGTGCGATGACCACGCTGAGCTTGGCGCCGCCACAGACTGGTTGGATTAGCGAGTATTGGGAGCAGGGCATGGAGGAGATGCCGTGGCATATCTTTCAGGATGAGCGCTTCTGCGGCAGCCGCACAGAAGGTTGGCTGCACGCAGGGATTGTACAACTGGGCGACGGCCAACATCTGACCATCCTGAACGACGAAAGCCAAGTCATGTGGGCGGGCGTGCTGCACTCCCGGCGCCTGCACTGGCTCGGCCGGCGCCCCACCCAACCGTGGAACTATCAGTGGCATCCGCTGACTGTGCCGGCCGAGACCTGGACGGCCTGGTTCGAAGCCAAGCCGTCCTATCGCGCCATCCTACGCACGAATGAATCGTTGTGACAACAGCTCACTGCGCGGGCACGGATACACCCGATCCTCAATCACGGGGACACCCTTGCTTCAATGAGCCGTGGCGTACCGGCTCGCTCCACCGTGACGATTTGCCTCGACGTAGCGACGAATTGCTTCGGCATCAGGCATCCTCAGCGCCGGCGTGTCATAGTCAATGCCTTCCAGCCGGCGCCGCTGAATCTTCTGCTTCAATACGGCCTCGATCTTGTGGACCATGCCCTCATCTGCGGCAGTCACGAAGGTGTAGGCCGTTCCGCTGGCATGGGCGCGACCTGTGCGGCCAATGCGGTGGACGTAATCGCCAGCCTGCATCGGCATATCGTAGTTCACGACATGCGAAATGCCCTCGACGTCAATGCCACGCGCAGCAATGTCGGTTGCGACCAACACACGCGTCCGCTGCTCACGGAAGGCTTCCAGGGCAGCAATGCGCTGGCTTTGCGAGCGGTTACTGTGGATGACCGCCGCTGAGATTCCGGCGCGTCCCAGGTCACTGACCAGGCGATCAGCCCGGTGTTTGGTGCGAGCAAAAATCAGCACGCTTTGCATGTCGTCCTGACGCAACAGTTGCTGCACAGCCCGCGACTTGAGATGCTCGGGCATCGTCAGCAAGGTCTGCTGGATCGCTGCGGGCGTGACCACCTTTTCTACTTCGATGCGGACCGGCTGCTGCGTCATCTCCGCCGCGAGTCGTAAAATCGGTTGTAACGTGGCCGAAAACAGCATGGTTTGCCGCGTGCGCGGCAGCAGGCGCACGATGCGTCGCAGGTCGGGTAGGAATCCCACGTCCAACATGCGGTCGGCTTCGTCCAGGACGAGCACTTCCAGGGCGCTAAAGACGATGTTGCGTCGCCCGACATGATCGAGCAAACGCCCAGGCGTCGCGATGATGACGTCGGCGCCATACAGCAGGGTTTTTTCCTGGCTTATGAGCGAAACGCCTCCGTAAATGGTTGCCATGCGCAGGTTGGTGCGGGTGCTCAATTGTGTTGCCTGCTCGGCAACCTGCAGGGCCAGCTCGCGCGTCGGCACCAGAATCAGGCCACGTGGGTGTCGGCTGTGGGTAGCCGTGGTCAGCAGCCTTTGCAGCAGCGGCAACAAATAGGCGGCCGTCTTACCGGTGCCGGTTTCGGCCGAGCCTAAAATATCTTGTCCGGTCAAGGCCACGGGGATGGCGGCGACCTGAATCGGGGTTGGTTGATGGAACTCCAACAAAGCCACGCCTTGTTGCAGACGTGAGTCGAGTCCAAACTGTGAGAAACTCATAATACTCCTAAAGTAGCGGTCAATATCGTACCGATGTGAGCGACCGCAGGGACACGTCGGGTCAGTGTAGCCCAACAAAAAAACGCTGTTCGGAACACGAGTCCGGACAGCGTTTAACAAACCGGGTCTACTTTTTCAAGAACAAGGCACAGTATACCTGAGACACAGCGAACCGTCAAATCACAACATGGTGCGTTTATCCATGTCCTTGCACGGCCCCCCGACATTCTGACATGATTGCCTCCTCGTCATGCGTTGGCCCAGCTCATCCAGGGCGATGCAGACGGTGCGCCGCTAACAGCTTTCACCCAGGTGTGCTGCGACCAGCATGACATCCTGGATGTCCACGTCGCCGTCGTTGTCTTGATCGTAGGGAAAAGCAGGGGTCGGCGTGCCCCATTCCACGGCCACGGCCTGAATGTCGAGCACGGTTACGCTGCCATCCTGGTTGATGTCTCCTGGCAGCGAACAAGCCGCGGCCGGCGGCCAAAATCCACCCATCAGCGTGTACGCACCGCCGCTGGCCGCGCCGGTGTCCGGCTGACCGGCCGATGCCTCCATCGTGTAATCTCCGCCGCTGCTGGCGCCGCCGGGTCCGATATTGCCCCAGGTCAGGTCATACGTCCCGCCTGTTTGCGCCAGGACTGGCCCCGCGCTCAGCAGCATCACCATCAACGCCAGGACCATGACGCGTTGCCCGCGCTTGCTCATCATGATGCCTCCTTTTTCGATTCGCATCGCTGCTTGATCTCCGCGCCAGGTCATGGCGCCCCGATGATGACTGTGCCAACCGGGGCCACCACGCTCATCGGGCGGTTGAGGGTGAGCGTTTCGTTGTAGGAGCCGGCGACGATGCTCAGAATGCCGTTGTCAGCCGTTTGCGCATAGCCTGTTGCTGCCGACTTGTAGGGTCGGAACGGCGTGCCCGCCTGCAGGAGGATATTGACGGGATGATTTTGATCCACGTAGATCGCGTTGGGGCCGGGGAAGGTGGTGATGGCCGCGGCCAATCCTGCATTGTTGAAAGCGGTGCCGCCGTTGTAGGCCGAGGGGCACATGGCCCCAGAACCATGAGTATGAATACCGACGGTCCAGTTCGCGCCATCCTGAATGATCGGGCTGCCGGAGTTGCCGCCCTGCGTGTCTACCTCGTATTCCCAGTGCGTTCCCGTCAATCCCTGGCTGGGGCCGGCATTCGTTTGTTGAGTCTGATTATTGGAGTTGAGCGGCACGGGCGTCGGTGTTGGAATCGTGCAGCCAGGCTGCCGCCGATCGCCGAAGCAAGGGGCAGGGCCATCCACGCCATAACCGGTGATCCGAATCGTAGCCGGCGTCAGGTCCGTTGACAGGCGATAGAAGGCGTTCTGGGCCTGCACCGGCAGGAGATTGGTGTTGGCGTTGCGGCCGACATTGAACACGGCCCAATCGTTATCTCCCGTGCCTTCCATTGACACGATCGAACCGGCCACGACGGGATATTGATCCTGCGGAGCCGCCTGCACGGTCGTGCCATTCGCCAGGGACTGCGGCACGTTGAACTCCAGAATCGTCATGGTGGGACGATTGCAGTGTCCTGCCGTCAGAAAGGAACCGTTCGACGCGATCCAACCGGTGCAGCCTATCGGCGCGAGGCGACCCACAGCCGGATCGGTAGACGATACGCGATCATCGGCGCCGCAGACCGATTCGGGCGTAGGGCCGCCCGGCGCGGCGCTGTTGGCGGCAGCGGACGTTGGCTCGCCCACCACAGCTTCGGTCAGCTCGAAGAAAACGCCTTCATCGCCCGGCGCCACGTACAGAGCCACGGTGACACTTTCGCCGTTGAACAAGGCCGATTGATTCTGCCATTCGGCCAGGCTGGACGCAGCGAGCGGCTGCTGGCCTCCGTCCGCCTGCGCGGTCAAGAGGATGTAGCTGTGGCGGCCGAGCGCTGACCGGCCAAAACGGAGCTGCAGCCAGATGGCGTCCGCGATCTTCACCTCAGTCTGAAAGGCAGGCTGCTGCCCGGGGGCGCTGCGCCAGGGCGCTCCTGGGATCTTGTGTGTCGGGGCCGCCGCACCGACCGCCGCGCCGCGATGGTAGCCAGAGGCGATGGAGAGGGGTTGCACATGAAACGGCAGCGGGTTGGGCGCCTGTTTGCTGCACGCGTCATCCAGTACGGGCGGCGCGGCGTCTTGCGCGTGCGCGGGGTGCAGCGCCGCGATCCCAATCAAGCCCACGCTGACCAAAACGATCAGCGCGCAGCCGGCCAGTTTCTGCAAGGCCAGCAATCGGAATTTGATGTCCATGGTGTTTGCGTCCTCCCGTTACTGTAAGCTCACCAGGACCAGCACAAGGCCCTGGCCGGACTTCAGACCGGTCATGGCCTTGCCAATGATCGCGCCCGCCGCCAGCGTGCGCTCGGTCGCCTTCATGCAGTGACCCGCCACCGAGGAGGTGGTCAGGAGGTCTCCGGGCTGGATCGAGCCGGAATGGGCCTCGCACTGTGCGTAGACGCGGCCCGCAATTGCCACCGTCAGGTCGCCTTCCAGGACGCCTTCCTGCTCCAGGGTCAACCCGGCCTGCACATCACCCGCGCCGCTGACGATGCCGGCCACCTTTGTGTCGTACGCGGCATCGCTGACCTTGAGATGGCCCGCGTTCCCTTCGTCAATGACCATCACCGTGCCCGGTGCAGCCGCAGCCGTGCCGCTCTGCTGAAAACGTTCGGCCAGGTCGCTGCCGCCGGCAATCTCCAGCACGTTGACGCGCACGCGGCCGTCGAAACGGCCGGCATAGCCGCCGCCGGTGCTGATGCCGTAGACGCCCACGCCCGTGGCGGAAAGACCAAAGACGCCTGCGCCGCTGTCGCCTTGCCCAAAAACGCCGTAGCCATCGCCGGACAGGGTGCGCCCAAACAGGCCGGCGCGCGGCGCCGCGCCGCTGATCAAGCCATAAACGCCGTAGCCCGCGCTGCTGGCGCCGTACACGCCCGCGTAACCGGTCTGCGTGCTGCCGGTCACCCCGTAACTGCTGTTACTCGTGCCAGCCATGCCGACCCCGCTGCTGCTTGTGCCCGCGACGCCCGTGCCGCTGCTGCTCAAGCCAAACGCGCCCGATCCGGCGCCGCTGTTCTGGCCGAACACACCGTAGCCGCCGCCGTCATTGCGCCCAAAAACGCCCGCGCCAGGATCGGCGTTGTTCACCAGGCCGTACACGCCGTAGCTGTTACTGGCGCCGTACACGCCGGCGTAACCGGTCTGCGTGCTGCCGGTCACCCCGTAACTGCTGTTACTCGTGCCAGCCATGCCGACCCCGCTGCTGCTTGTGCCCGCGACGCCCGTGCCGCTGCTGCTCAGGCCAAACGCGCCCGAACCGGCGCCGCTGTTCTGCCCGAACACACCGTAGCCGCCGCCGTCATTGCGCCCAAAAACGCCCGCGCCAGGATCGGCGTTGTTCACCAGGCCGTACACGCCGTAGCTGTTACTGGCGCCGTACACGCCGGCGTAACCGGTCTGCGTGCTGCCCGTCACCCCGTAACCGGTCTGGCTGACCCCGTTGAGGACATTGCCATCGCCCTGCACGATTGCGCCGGGACGCAGGCTGAGCGCATAGGGGAAGCCAGTCAACGAGGTGCGGGGCGCCAGTACGGTGTAACCGGCATCACCAGGGCAGAAGACGGCTGTTTCCAGCCAGCGCTTCTCGCCGCTGAACTGATCGCCAAAATCAAGCTCGACCGTAAAAAGTCCGCCGGTGACCTGTACGGCCAGCAGGGTGAGCGTGGAGCCAACTTGCGTGCCGCCTGCCAGGGTGTCCCACAGACCGAACTGAAAGTCGCAGGCCGCGGTGACAGGCGTTCCCAAGCTGCGGAGCTGACCCTGATAGCTAAAGGCGGTGTCTACGGCCACCGAGGGTTGGTTTGGCTGACTGGCTGGCGGCGCTTCCGTTTGCGGGTCAACTGCCGCCCGCGCGGGCGCGTCGAAACGGATGCTCAGCACGCTGGTGAGCAGCGCCGCGATCAACAGGGGCATGGCAAGGAAACGAAGGAAACGACGGAAACGACGGTTCGGAATATGGTTCATGGAATTCTCCTCTGGTGTAATGCCGTGTGGCAAATCGGGTATGGATTCCTGGACAGGGGCGCACAATCCAGGTTCGTTTAGAATTCGCCTATGATTCCATTCCACGGCGCGTCAGGATGTAGCGTGTCTTCCGTTTGACTCACACACTCGCAGGGTGCGCGTCTGCAAGGCGCGCACCCTGCTGGGTGTCGTTGCCGCCGCCAAGCGTTGGCCTGTCAACGCGGAGGGTCTTTGGATTGGGCTTGGGGCAAGATGACAAGCGGCCGAGAATCGGGTATACTGACTGTGGGCATGGTCCCCATGCGAGGATTCTACTCTTGTGCTGACTAAGAAATTTGCGAGGTCATTTCATGTCTTCGAAGCTATCCATCGTTCGCTGGTTGGTTGTTGTTCTACTGTTGACCGTTGGCGCACGCGCGGGACTGGCAGCTTCTGCTTCCCCCCCGCAGGTGCTGGTACGCATCTGGCTGCTGGCGCCGGACACTGACGCGGTGCAGTTGGCGCACGCGCCCTTGACGGCGCTGGCGCGTGAATCCCTGCCGCAGCCGTACATCCTGGCCCGCGCCGCTGAATCTGGCCTGGCCTGGCTATCCGCTCACGGTTTTGCCACCGAAATCCTGGACGCCGACGCCGACACGGCGCGCTACATGATGGTGGACATGGCGGGGCCAGCCGCGCATGACGACCTGTCTGCTGGCGGCCGTTTGCTCTACGCGGATGAAAGTCGCGCTCTGTGGCGACTGCCGACCGGCGCGGAGGTCCACGCCAGCCACCACGCCTGGCTGCTGGACTCACCGATCCGCCTGTTGCCGCGTGCTACTGTACCGGCGCCGATCACCGTCACGCCGCTGCCCCTGGTGCAGGAGATCATGGACCAGGTCAATCTAGCGCGCCTGCTGACCTACGCCAACGAGTTGAGCGGGCAGACGCCGGCCCTGATCAACGGCCAACCGTATGTCATTACCACGCGCTACACGACCAGCGGCACGCCGGTCACGCAGGCGGTCAACTACATGATCGAACGCCTGCAGCGGTTGGGCCTGACCGTCAGCACTCACACCTGGAACGCGTCGCGCCCACCCAATGTGATTGCGGAAAAGCCAGGCCTGAGTCCGGGCGCAGGCATCTACATCATCTGCGCCCACCTGGATGACATGCCGTACAGCGGTTTGGCGCCCGGCGCGGACGATAACGGCAGCGGCTCCATTGCGGTGCTGCAAGCCGCGGAGATTCTCACGCCCTATCACTTCGACGCCACCCTGCGCTTCATCCTGTTCACCGGCGAGGAGCAAGGATTGTACGGCAGCGCGGCCTATGCCCAGATGGTGCAGAACGAGGATGTGCGCGGCGTGCTGAACATGGACATGATCGCGTGGGATAATACGGGCGGGCCGAACATGGACCTACATGCCAATAGCGGTGTGGCGGGCAGCGTGGAGTTGGCGCAGGTCTACGCGGATGTCGTGAGCGCGTACGGCATCAACCTGGCGCCGGTGATCTACAGCAACGGCACAGGCGCCAGCGATCACGCGTCATTTTGGAACGTGGGCATTCCTGCATTTTTAGTGATCGAGAACTATTGGTCAGACGGGATCATCGCGGCCGACTTCAATGCCTACTACCACACGGCGAACGATCGCACCTTGTACTACGACCAGACCTTCTTGACCAACATGACCAAGGCCTCCCTGGGGTCATTCGCCCACATGGCCGCGGTGCGCACCGATTGCTACTGGGCCGATCTGAACTGCGATTCGATGGTGACAACCCTGGACATTACCATGATCGCGGATCACTGGCTGGCTGGCCAGGGCCAGTGGAACTACAGTCGGGTGTTTGACGGAGATCACGACGGTGAGATCACTATCGTGGACATCCAACGCGTGTCCGCGGCATGGGGCTGGTCAGGGCCAGGCTGAACCAGCAGTTCCAAATGTAGCCTGGTTTTTAACCACAGAGATCACAAAGAACGCAGAGAGGTTGCCGATTTGCGTCTGATCTGCCGTTTCTTTGTGTTCTCTGTGCTCTTTGTGGTTGAATGTGTGCTACATTTGGAACTGCTGAGGCTGAACGGGCATCCCCTGAAACGCGGCCTGAGCTTGTCGAAGCGACGCGGCCAGCGCCCTTCGACAGGCTCAGGCCGCGTCTGGCCGCAAGCAAATCATCATAGCTCCCGCGCACCGCTTCGATCGGCTGGTCCGACATCAGGCCGGCCACCGACAGTGGTAGTTGCGCCAGGACTTTGTCGCCTTCCGCCACCACCAGGCCGCCGCGCATCGCGCCCACCGCGCGCGCGCCGCGGTCATCATGCTGTGGTCGTCTGCGCCGATCACCACCAGGTTATGATGATCGTGCGCGACGGCGCCGGCCAGCGCGCCGCGAGTCAAGCCAAAGCGTTTGATGAAGCCTTTGCCCACATGCCCGCTGTGCTGATGCCGCTCGTCATCTTCTCGTAGATCGCCCCCCACGTACACCGTCGTGTTGCTGCCAATCACCGCCTCTCCCCTTCTCACCTTTTGCGCATCATAGACCAGGGTGTAGGTCACGCCGCCCACCGTGCGCCCGGTCATGTTGCCGTTGCAGAGCAGAAGCAGCCACGAATTTCACTAATTTGCACGAATTTCAGGATCCTTTCGTTTCGATTCGTGCAATTCGTGGCCGAAAGTCGGGCCGATGGTCTCCTTGACCCGGTTGCCGTCCCCGTCGTAGACGTAACTCGCCGTGACACCGCCGCTCAGGTCGGTCAGGCGATTCTCCGCGTCGTAGGTCAGCAGATGCAGCTTGTTGCCTATCCGGCGCACCGTCTGGTTGCCGTTGGTGTCATAGCAATAGCGGTTGCTCCGGTACGCGCTGGCTGCGAGGGATCAGTATCTAATGGTATCGGTTTCTAGTGCTGCGGTCAGTCCTCTGACCGCAGCCTGCTCGCCGTCTGCTTCACGACCAGCCCACTCATACAACTGCCCCAAGCGAAGCCACCCCGAGCGAGTCGGACTAATCCGGATCGCTTGCTCGCGGCAGAGAATCCCTTCTTCCAACGATACGACATCCTCTGGAACGCCACAGAGCGCTGCGAGTCTATCTAGTGCTGGTACAAAGAGGGGCTCTGACCGCAGAGCGTGCCGATAAGCATCGGCAGCTGCTTGATAATCCAGGAGTGCATGCTCTAACAGTACCCCATACAAAAAAAGATACTCCGGCTCGTTGGGCCTTAAGGTGATCGCTTGGCTGATCCATTCAATAGCCTTTCTTCCGTGAGTGTTCTCGGCATCAGGCGACACGATGCTCATTGAGAACTCGACTTGTGCCAGTGCTTCTAAGATATCGGAGGCGAGGCCGTGAATCTCAAGATGCTGCAAATACAGACGATTTGCTTCAGTATAACGTCGTTCATCACGACACTTGCCCGCTTCTCTAAGTAGTTCAATGCTTACATTCATGTTCACCTCGTCACTGTCTTGACAAACGCGTCCGCGATTTGGAAAGCCCCATTTGCGAGTTCAATTCCCCTTACGATTACCTCTTGGCCGTTGATAAACGCGCGATACTGCACGCTACCCCCTTCCATGATCGTACGTTCCCCAGTTTGAACAACCTGACTCAGATACGGTTGCACAGCCTGATAATCTTGCTGCAGATTGCCACCGAGGTTCACGAGCTTGTCCCAGGCGTGCTTCTGCGCCATGATGTGCTGCACTCGGGGCAGTTGATTCTCCAGCCAGAGAATCGTGCGCTGTCCTGTTGGTGAGCTTGCAGCTACGCCTGCTGTGGTGGCTGCGGTTCCCGTCGCCGCCGCAGCTTCCGCCGTCAACGCACCGGCCACCCACTGCGCACCCGCGCCGAACGTCGCGCCAACCACCGCGCCGCCGCCCGTCCACAACGCAGCCTGCCCCCAGTCGAAGTTATCCTGATGCGTCAGGGCATAGGCGCCAAAGCCGACAACAGCCCCACCGATGCCGCCGACCACCCACCAGATCACGTGACCCGTATCATCTCGATAGGACAGAGGGTTGTTGCGGGCGTAAGTGTAACGGTTAAGCAACTGCGAATCATGTGGCGTGATGGCTTGACGACCGCTTCGCTGGAATTCGTTCCAATGCGCCACCAGACCCGGCTCGGCATAGGACACTATCAATGGGAGAATGGGCTTGGCATCCCGGGCGTTGCTTTGGATGATGGTATCCGCCTGCAGAAACCGCCCGACCGTCGGATCATACCACCGTGCGTTGTAGAACAGCAAACCGCTGCTGCTATCCTTGCGCTGACCCGTGAAGTTGTAGCTGGTCGGCGTCGTGCCAGCGGTATAGCGTGCAGCGCCGTAAGGCATGTAGCGCAGCTCGGTGTTGGTGTTGAGCCGCGCGCCGGCGCTGGTCAGCGTCAGCGCCTGCGAACCCAGGTGGTCGCCCAACAGGTAATTCACCGTGCCCGGGCTGACCCCCGTGCGCATGGCGACCCGCACCGCGCCGGCGTAGTAATACTTCTTCATCGTGGCCGTGCTGCCCGTCCACTCGAAGGTGTTCCCGATGTAGACCGTCGTTGCGCCGCCGGCCGTCTCCTTGACCCGCTTCCCGTCCCCGTCGTAGACGTAGCTCGAGGTGACACCGCCGCTCATGGCTGTCAGCCGGTTCTCAGCATCGTAACTCAGCGTGATGTCCTGGCTGCCGCTGATGCGCCGCGTGGCGTTGCCGTTGGCGTCGTACCAGTACTTCTGGTTGCCGGGCGCCGTGCCGCCGATGTGCGTCACCGCATGCTTGTGCGCCGCGTCTTGATAGTACTGATTCTGCGTCGTGCTCTCGAAGTGGGTCAGGTTGCCGATGGCGTTGTAGCCGTAGTTCTTCTGGCTGTAACCGCCGTACCCCGTGGCGCCACTGGCCTGCGCGGTGCTCAGACGGTGCAGCGCATCGTAGCTGAAGCTCTGCGTCTGGGTGGCCGGCGGCGTTGGCGGAGGGCCGTTGTAGGCTGCGATGTCAATGATGCTCAACACGTTGCCGGCGTCATCGTAGGTGTAGCTGATGTTCTGCAGGTTGGTGTAGGGGGACGCGTTGCCGGTCTTCAGCGTCACCAGCCGGAAGTTCTCGGCCGCGGTGTAGGTGTAGAGCTGCTGCACCACTCCCGTCGTGCTGCCCAGCCAGCGTTCCGTCACCTGGCCCAACGCGTTGTAGAGCGTCTCGCCCACATAGTAAGTGCTGCCGTTGCTCCGCACCTGGCGCAGCAACCCCTGGGTGGTGTAGGTGAAATTCATCTGCTCGCCCACCTGGCCCGCGTTGCCGCCGGGATATTTTTGCCACAGCGGCCGGTCGGCTGAGTCATACCACCAGGCCGTCACGAAGGCGCCGCCCCCTGTACCGCTGATCACCTGGGTCTCGGTGATCACCCGGCCGCGCAGATCATAGGCCCAGGCGCTGCTGCCCGATGGATCGTTCATGCCCGTGCGTCGGCCCTTGCCCAGGTTGCCGTTCGCCGTGCTGTCGTAGCTGAAGCCGACGGCATAAGCCCCGCTGCACGTCAGGGTGTCCAGGTTGCTGATGCCCGCATGATAGGTCTTGCCCACCAGCCGATTGTGGCCGTCGTAGTAGAAGCAGATCGCCTGGTAGCGCGCATCGCGCTGTTTCACCAGGTTGCCCGCCGCATCGTAGCGATACTGCCACGCGCCCATGTCCGGATCGTTCATGCTCGTCTTGCGGCCCAACAGATCGTAAGTCATCGCGGTCAATGCCTCATCCGGCCCGGTCATCTGCTCGAGCTGGTCGCTCACCGTGTAGGTGTAGACGGAGTGCGCATACACCGTCGCGCCCCAGTCGGGCTGCCCATTGACCGTGGCCAGGTACTGCTGCACCCGGTACAGCCGCCCCACCGCATCGGTCTCCGAGATCGTCTGCCGATTCAGCGCATCCAGCATCGCCGTCTGCCGGTTCTGGTAGAAGCTCTTGACCATCGTCCCGTCCGGCTGCGTCACCTGCGTCACGCGGCCCAGCGCATCGTAGGTCGTTTGCGTCTTGGTCTGATTCCAGTCCGGCGTCCGATACCCACCCAGACTGCCCGTGACGGTGTAGTGTACGCTCGCTCGCAACACTCCCAACGGCTGGTACTGCGTGTTGACGAGGATGCTCTGGCTGCTGTCCGCCGCCTCGGCCTGTGTCTGCACCACGCGGCCCATCCCATCGTAGAAGGTGCGACTCTCCAGGTAGTTCGATCCGCTCTCCTTCTGCTCCTGTTTCACCCAGTACGGCGATGACGTTCCCGCGTAGTGGGTGTAGCTGAACCGCAGCGTCGGGTTGGTCGCATCGTACCCACTCTCTCATCCCCGCTTCCCGTCTAAATGCCTGACAGAAAGGTGGGACATTGTGTCGAGCGATTCCTGGCCCGCGTCCGATGTCCCATATGCCCATGCCAACTACTCAATCAGTAATTGTTCATAATCGTTGACACGAACGTATTGCTGAATGCAGGTTGATGGGCCACAGTGATCTGAAACGCTTGGTTGGAATACACTTCAGCGGCGCCCGCAAAGCTACTGGTCACATCTTGAAGTGCATGTTGTGCGCTCAGTATCCAGGTGGAGCTGCTGGGCAAGGCTAAATACGTGTGCGAGTCAATCACACGGCCATTTTCCACAAAGATAACGCTGACCTGAGCCGAAACGCCGCTGATATTCTGGATGGAGAGAGTTGTATTCCAGTTACTCGTCTGAAAATAGAACACTTGACTGACCACGGTTGAGGCGTAGTCGTAATAGAGGGTCACATTGTTGATGTAATCCCAGCGGAGATACCCTCTCTCGAAAAACTGGCAGTCGCCGTAGCTGCCAGGACAATTGTTGCTACCTCGATTACCAATGGGCGAACCCGGCAAGCCGTTCAGATCGTACCATTTGCTCTCCATCACGCCGGTGAGTTGATAAGGGCCTTGAGTGTTGTGGTTTTGATCACGGTAGCCCATTGGAATGGGGTCGCCGCTGCGCCACCAAGATTCGGTATGCCCAGGTGGTTGGTTCCAGGGGTCAGTGAACCAAGTCCCCCGCCAGCCGTAAGGATCGAATACGGTGCTATTTTCGCCGCTGTATCGGGCTTCGAAGTGCAGATGGGCGGCCCCTGTGCCCGTGTTGCTACTGAGCGCAATCTGTTGCACACGTATGACCTGAGTACCGTCAGCAATCCGAGAATTGGGATCGACGTGACCGTACTTGGTCCAATAATCACTCCCATGGTCAATCACAACAGCGGAGCCGAGGATTGTGCGCCGATAAGCTGTACCGGGCGCAGTGGCGGCGATTGCGGTGTTCAAGGGAAAGCCGTAATCAATGGCCGGGTGCATATCGTAGTAGATACGTCGTCCGCCAGCCGCGCCACAGTTGGCTGCGTCTTGAAGAACCGTGTAATATCCGCAAACCTGTACGGTCCCTGACCAGAAACAATCAAAGCAGTTATTGGAACGCAACCCTCGTTCAGTGGTATAAGTCGCTATCTCGTCGTCGATGGTGTTATAGAGTACATCAGGATGAGTATGGTCAAAGTAAGACGTGATAGCAAAACGTCGCGCGCTCGGAAAGGAGAAGCGAGGTTCACCTCCTTGAGACTGAGCCACCTGCGGCGATTGCACAGAGATAACGATCACAGCAACGACCAACAAACAGAAAACTGCGAGGCGAGACGTGTGTTTCATTTTCGGAGACCCCCTACGGTATCACGCTCAGGGTGCGAGGCATTATTGGACTGTCGAAGGTCAATTGCTGTAAGCTACGGTCGTCGACGTTGATTAGCCAGCTGTTAAGTTGGTTACCCATATTCGACATGAACACCACCGCTGAGCCATCCGGCGTCCAAATCGGCGACCAAGCCCCTTGACCATTGAGGTCAGTCAACTGACGCCATTCTTGCGTGTCCGCGTCTACAATCCACAGGTTGCTGATTAATTTGCTCAGATCGAAGTCCGCTGACCGGTCTTCCATATTCTCCCGTCGGACAACAAGGACCTGATGACTCTGTGCATCCCAAATGGGGAAACCGTCAAACATTTTATCAGGGCTGAGTTGCCGCTGCTCACCTGTTTGAGTTTCTGCCACCCAGAGGGGCCAAAGCTGTTAAACTGAATGACAGTTTGATCCCAGACATAAGCGATGAGCAGTCCGTCAGAGGACCAAGTGATACCTTCTGGTCTATCACCAGGTTTGGATGAAGGGGCGAGTATCTCGCGAAGTAGGTTGCCAGCTGTGTCGATAATCTTCAGCCTGTCACCCTGAATGATCGTGTAGGCAACGGCTTTCCCGTCTGGCGACACGGCAGCGTCGGTCACGGTTTCACCTTCGGGCGTGATCCTGCGGGCCTCGCCTGTGTCACTGTTCAGTACCTCCAAATGGTCGCCCATCAATAGCCATTGATTGGAATCTGGAAACCAGCCGCGGAACCAACCACCTCTCGCCTCTCCCACGGCTCTGCCCCCATTCACAGGAGCGATGATTACCAGTGACATGCCTTCAGTGTTGCACAGATGCAAAGCAACCTTCTGTCCATCAGGAGACGGGCGCATATCGCACAACTCGCCTGACCCTGTGTAGTCTTTGGAAATGAATACCGGCCTGAAGGTATTACCTCTAGCCGTGCTCATCTGTGGTCCAACGATGACGATAGGCACGATAGGGGTTGGGCGCGGTGCAGGGGTGAAAATTTCGATAGGCTCGGCTGGCGGCGTCAAGTATTCAGGACAAGGCGTCAGACTGATTGGATAGGGTGGCGTGGGATACCTGGCGCAGATCGCGGCGTCGGATGGGTCAGGTGTCGGTGCAACTGCGGAAGGCAGCGACGACTGGGGTTGCATCGGTAGTAGAGGAGGGCGTCTCGACGAGTCACCGGCAGGTCCGCAGGCGACTGCGAGCACGCCCAATACTATAACGCTGAATACCACCAGCAGATGAACCAACGACGACAGGCGCGGCGCGAGCCGGCCGCGAGCAGAATGTCGGGAGGAGAGGGGAGAGAAAGTAGTAGATAGAAAAGAGAAAGTAGAAGATAGAAAAGAGAAAGTAGAAGATAGAAAAGAGAAAGTAGAACACCGGCGTAACATGACCACGGACTCCTTTCGTGCAGCAATCGAAACGGATGGGGTCAGGGACATTTTCCTGACTGCCGGCGACTCTTCACTCCACCCACAGCGGCACCAACTTGAACTCGTCCACATCCACCAGGCCGAGGTCGGTCAGCTTGAGGTGCGGGATCACCTCCAGGGCGGAAAAGCTCATTGCCATGAAGGGGTCGTGCAGGGTGGCGCCCAACGTGTGCGCGGCCCTGAGCAATTGATCATAGCTCCCGCGCACCGCCTCGATGGGCTGATCCGACATCAGGCCGGCCACCGACAGCGGTAGTTGCGCCAGGACTTTGTCGCCTTCGGCCACCACCAGGCCGCCGCGCATCGAACCCACCGCGCGCGCCGCGGTCATCATGCTGCGGTCGTCTGCGCCGATCACCACCAGGTTGTGATGATCGTGCGCGACGGTGCCGGCCAGCGCGCCGCGAGTCAAGCCAAAGCGTTTGATGAAGCCTTTGCCCACATGCCCGCTGTGCTGATGCCGCTCGATTACCGCCATCTTGAGCAGATCACGCGCCGGGTCCGCCACGGCCAGCCCGCCGGCCAGGGTGGGCGGCTCGATCAGGTGCTCGGTGATCAGTTGATCTTCGATCGCGCCAATGACGCGCACGGCGCGGCCGGCGGCCGGAATGGCAAAGTCGAGGGTGTCCCAATCTACATTCATGGAGCTGCGCACGCGAGGCTGGCGCTGCATGGCGCTGCCTGACCAGGGCAGCATACGCCCATCTTCGGCCACGACCTGCCCGGCGCGGTAGACGCGCTTGACTCTGAAATCGGCCAATGACTCGAAAACGATCAGGTCGGCCACGCGGCCGGGCGCCACGGCGCCGCGGTCATGCAGGCCAAACCACTCGCAAGGGTTGAGGGTTGCCATCTGGAAGGCGGTGACCGGCGGGATGCCGGCCTGCAGCGCGCGGCGTATCATGTAGTCAATGCCGCCCAGGTCGAGCAGATCGGCCGGCTGGCGGTCATCGGTACACAGGCAGATGCGCCGGCTGGTGGCAGGGGTAATCAGCGGCAGCAGCGTCTGCAGGTTGTGCGCGTTGGTGGCCTCACGAATCAGGATGAACAGGCCGCGGCGCAGTTTCTCCAGCGCCTCCGCCACCGTGGTACACTCATGATCGGAGCCGATGCCGGCGCTGGCATAGGCGTTGAGTTGACGGCCGCTGACCCCCGGCGCGTGTCCATCCACTGGCCGGCCATGAAACGCGGCCAGCTTGGCCAGCACGCCTTCATCGCCGCTGATGACACCGGGATAGTTCATCACCTCGGCCAGGCCAAGCACCCAGGGGTTGTGACGCAGGTCGGCGATGTCTTCCGCCTCCAGGCGTGCGCCGGTGGTTTCCATGGCCGTGGCCGGCACGCACGATGGCACATTGACATAAACCGTCAAGGGGCCGTATTTGGCCGTTTCCAGCATGTAGCGGATACCGTCCAGGCCCAGGACGTTGGCAATCTCATGCGGGTCGGTGATCACGGTGGTGGTGCCATGTGGCACGACCGCGCGGGCGAACTGAGGCACGGTACACAGCGAGCTTTCGATGTGGACGTGCGCATCAATCAGGCCGGGCGCCACGAACGCGCCATCCAGGTCATGCACCTCGCGCGCCGGGTAGCCACTGCCAAAGCCCACTATATTCTCGCCGGCGATCACAATATCGGTCTCCTCGATGGCGCCGGAGAACACATTGATCAGGCGTCCGCCGCGCAACACCAGGTCAGCCTCTACATCCCCGCGCGCCGCCGCCAATCGTTCTTGCATGTTCATGATTCAATCCTCCTATCTTGATTATATCAATTGACGCTCTCCAAATCGAAATTTGAGAATCATCTGCCCTATGTTATAATCTCTCTGCATCTGGAGTCTACTCCCCTGCATTTCTTGTGCCCTCCGCGATCTTTGTCCAGGCGCTTGCCTGCACGCAACGCCATTTGCCCGAGCATTTTACAGCAACTTGAGGAGGAGAGTGTATGATTTCCAAACGTCTTGTGAATCTGATGGCCCTGTTCCTGATCTCCGCGCTTCTGCTGACCGCCTGCACGCCGGCTGCCACACCGGCCGCACCCACGGCTGCAGTCGAGCCAACGAAGGCGCCGGCCGCCACCGAGTTCAAATTTGGCCTGATTCTGGTTGGCCCGTATAACGATCATGGTTGGAGCGAGGCCCACTACCAGGCCGGTAAGTACATCGAATCGAAAATCCCCGGCGCCAAGATGGTTTACGTGGACAACGTCAACCCCGGCGCCAAGCCCGGCGTCACCGTGCCGCAATTGGTGGATGACCTCGTGGGCCAGGGTGTCAAGATCGTCTTCACCACCTCGGACGATTTCAAGGACGGCACCCTCGAAGCCGCCATCAAGCATCCGGACCTGCCGATTGTCAACGTCTCCGGTGACCATGCCTGGAAAGATGGCAAGGACTTCAAGGCGCCCAAGAACCTGAGCAATTTCATGGGTCGCATGGAGTACGGCAAGATGATCGCAGGCTGTGCGGCCGCGCTGACTTCGCAGACCGGCAAGATCGGCTATCTTGGCCCCCTGATCAACGACGAGACGCGGCGCCTGACCGCTTCGGCGTACCTGGGCGCCCGCTACTGTTGGACCGAATTCGCCAAGAAGGACGCCGCGGCGCTCAGCTTCAAGGTGACCTGGATCGGCTTCTGGTTCAACATCCCTGGCCAGACGCTCGACCCCACCAAGGTGGCAGACGACTTCTACAACAACGGCTACGATGTGGTCCTCTCCGGCATTGACACCACGGAGGCGCTGGTCGAGGGCGGCAAGATGGCGCAGGCCGGCAAGAAGGTCTGGACCATACCCTACGACTACGAGGACGCCTGCAAAGAAGCTGAAGCGATCTGCCTGGGCGTGCCGTACTTCAACTGGGGGCCGTCCTACCTCAAGGCCGTACAGATGGCCGCAGATGGCAAATGGGCGCAGTATTGGGACTGGAACGCGCCGGACTGGGCCAACATCAACAACGCAGACACCAGCGCGGTTGGCTTCGTCAAGGGCCAGGCGCTGAGCGCGGACGCGGCAGCCAACGTGGACAAGTTCATCAAGGGCCTGGCCGATGGCTCCATCGCCCTGTTCAAGGGGCCGCTCAACTTCCAGGACGGCTCGGCCTTCCTGAAGGATGGCGAGGCAGCCACCGACCTCCAGGTGTGGTACCTGTCGCAGCTGCTCCAGGGCATGGAAGGCCCCAGCAAGTAAGTGCTTTTTTCCAACCTTGCCTGGCCTTCGCCCAGGCAAGGTTGAACTCTCAGCCCAACCCCCGCCCGCAGCGGACGAGATACTCCTCGTTCAGCCTTCCTCATGACCTCCCAGATCGGGTGCCGCTGCTGTGAAAGTTGAACTCCGCAACATCCATAAACACTTCGGGCCGGTGCGCGCCAACGACGGCATCAGCCTGCTCATCGAACCGGGCACCATCCACGGCATTCTCGGCGAAAATGGCGCGGGCAAGAGCACGCTCATGAAGGTGCTGACCGGCTTCATCTTTGCAGACAGCGGTGAGATCGTGCTCGACGGCCGGCCGGTGGCTCTGACTTCCCCCGCCGAGGCGGTGCGCCTGGGCGTGGGCATGCTGCACCAGGACCCGCTCGATTTCCCGGCCCTGCGCGTGCTCGACAACCTGCTCGTTGGCAGCCCCGGCGGCATCTTGCCCGACCGGGCCAGCGCGCGCCAGGCTCTGCAAGACCTCTGCATCCAGTTCGATTTCAAGATTGATCCCGACGCCCAGGTCGCCAGCCTGAGCATCGGTGAACGCCAGCAGCTCGAGATTGCACGCCTGCTCTGGCTGGGCGTGCGCGTGCTCATCCTGGACGAGCCGACCACCGCCATCTCCGCGCAGCAGAGGGCCAAGCTCTTCGCCGCGCTGCGCAAGCTGGCCGCGCAGGGCAAGACGGTGATCTTCGTCTCGCACAAGCTGGAAGAAGTGGAAGACCTGTGTACACAGGTGTCGGTGATGGCGCGGGGCAAGCTGACAGGCGAGGCGACCATGCCCTGCCCCACGGAGCGGCTGGTGCAGATGATGTTTGGTCAGGTCATCACCTTCAAGAAGCGCGAGGCTCTGCCGCTGGGCGAACCGATCGTGACGCTGGATCGCGTGACGGTCAGCGACTGGCGCCTGGAGGTCAACGACCTGTCGCTCGAACTGCTGGCCGGGCAGGTGATCGGCCTGGCCGGGCTGGAGGGCAGCGGCCAGCGGCTGCTCCTGCAAGCCCTGGGCGGCCTGCTGCGCCCCACCGCCGGCCGCATCCGCATTGGCGGCCAGGACATGACCAACCGTGCGTATCGGGTCTATTTGCAAGCGGGGGTCGCCTACGTGCCGGCCAATCGCCTGGCCGAGGGACTGGTGGCCGGCTTGACCGTGACCGAGCATGTGGCCCTGACCGAACGAAAGCAGCCATTCCTGGTCAACTGGCAGCAGGCCGGCCAGACCGCGGTGGCACGCATCAAGCAGTTCAACATCAAGGGGACGCCGACCAGCCCGGTGGAGGCGCTGTCCGGCGGCAATCAGCAGCGCACCCTGCTTGGCCTGCTGCCGCTCAACCTGCGCCTGCTGCTGATGGAGCAGCCCACGCGCGGCCTGGACATGGAGTCCATCGAATACATTTGGGGGCTGCTGCAGGAGCGCACGCGCGCGGGCATGGCGATCGTCTTCGCCTCGGCCGACCTGGATGAACTGCTGGACCGCAGCGATCATCTCCTGGTGTTTTTTGGCGGGCGCGTGGTGGGACCGCTCGATTCCCGCCTGACCACGGTGGAGCAGTTGGGGGAACTGATAGGAGGGAAGGGCTTTGCGTGACACACTTTCGCGGCCGGGCACCAGCCTGGCAGAATGGGCTTTGCGCGTCGGTGGCATGCTGGCGGCCCTGGCGCTCTCTGCCCTGATCCTGCTCGCCATCGGCGCGTCGCCGCTCGATGCCTTTGGCTTGATCATCAACGGGGCGTTTGGCTCCTCCGCGCGCCTGGCCTATGTCCTGACTGCGTGGGCGCCGGTGCTCTTGTGCGCGGCCGGCCTCTTAGTCACCTTCGCCGCGGGCCTGTGGAACATCGGCATCGAAGGCCAGGTGGTGCTGGGAGCGATCTTCGCCACTGGCGTCCTGCGTTGGTTGCAGCCCAGCCTGCCGCCTGCCCTGACGCTGATCGCGGCCGCGCTGGGCGCGGCGCTGGGCGGCGCGCTGTGGGGGGTGCTGACGGGCCTGCTCAAGCGCTACGGCAATGTCAACGAGATCTTTGGCGGCCTGGGGTTGAACTTCATCGCCGGCAGCCTCACCGTCTACCTCGTGCTCGGTCCCTGGAAGCGCCCGGGCATCGGCTCCACCAGCGGCACCGAACCATTTCCGCCATCGTTGTGGTTGCCGGCCTTTCCCGGTTTCCAGGTCAGCCCGGTGGAAATTCTCCTGGCCCTGGCGGCAATTGCGGTGGTCGGCGTTGCGCTGCGCGGCACCTACTTCGGCCTGCGGCTCAAGGCCATCGGCAAGAACGTGCGCGCCGCCTACACCCTGGGCGTCTCCACCGACCGCCACATGCTGTTGGCCTTTGCCATCTGCGGCGCGCTCGCGGGCCTGGCCGGCTGGGTGTTGATCGTCGGTACCAGCGCCCGGCACAACCTCTTCCCGCTGATTTCCGGCGGCTATGGCTTTCTGGCGATCCTGGTCGTACTGCTGGCCAACCTCAGCGCGGCGTGGAGCGTGCCCATCTCGGTCTTTTTTGCCGCCATCGCCATGGGCAGCCTGCAGCTCGCCTTGCAGCGCCAGCTCGACTCCTCCCTCGGCGGGGTCATCCAGGGCCTGCTTGTGCTCTCAGTGCTCATCACGCAGGGCCTGCAAGCGCGGCTCTTCAAGCGTAAATCGTAGAACGCAGCCTTGACGGGGACAACGACCATGGACATCGTCATTCTTTTGGCCTCGGTGTTAGCCGCGGCGCCGCCGATCATCTTCGCTGTGTTGGGCGAGACCATCACCGAAAAGGCGGGCGTCATCAACCTGTCGCTCGATGGCTCGATCCTGCTGTCGGCCATGACCGCGTTCATTGTTGCGACGGTCAGCGGCAGCCTGCTGCTCGGCATGGCCGCGGCCATGCTCGTCGGCGCGCTGGTGGCCGGGGTGATTGCCGTCATCAGCCTGACCCTGCATCAGCCCCAGGTTGCCACCGGCTTCATTCTGACCCTGCTCACGCGTGACCTGGCCTATGTGCTGGGCAACGCGTACACGCGCGTGCCCGGCCCACAGGTGCAGCACCTGCCCATCCCCGGCCTGGTCAGCCTGCCGGTCGTCGGCCGCATCTTCTTCGATCAGGACCCGATGGTCTATCTGAGTCTGCTGGCGATCTTCCTGGTTTGGTTCTACATGAACAAGACGCAGCCCGGCCTGAAGCTGCAAGGGCTGGGTGAACGGCCCGCGGCCGCGTTTGCGCGTGGCGTCAATGTGACCCGCATGCGCTACGTCTACACCCTGGCGGGCGGCGCGTTGGTGGGGTTGGGTGGCGCCGCGTTCTCCCTGCTGGTCAAGCCAGGCTGGGCGCGGCCCTACGGCATCGAAGGCACGGGCTGGATTGCGCTGGCGATTGTCATCTTTGGCGGCTGGCGGCCCCTGCGCGCGGCCGTGGGTGCGTACGCCTTCGTCACCCTGCAGACCCTGGCCAACACCCTGCAGAGCGCCATGCCCAACGTGCCCACGCAGCTCTTCCCCACACTGCCCTTCCCGCTGATGATCCTGACCCTGGTGCTGGTCACACTGGGCAACGCCGAGTGGCTGCAGCGCAGCCTCGGTCGCTTGCCGGACGGCCTGCGCCGCATCCTCGTGCGCAGCCTGCGCGCCCTGCAGACGTCACCGCCGGCCGCGCTGGGGACGGTGTTCGAGCAGGAGTAGGGGGCAGCCATCCCGCCTGCGTCGCGCGGCGCCTATGACCATTGATGCAAGAGTTGCTGGACCTGGGGATTGGACGCGCCATAGCTGACGATGGCCACATCGAGATCGGCGTATCTGTTAAGGTTCAAGGCGCGTTGGATCGCGCTCATGATCCATTCCGTTGTATTGCCAAATGCTCCACCGCCAAGCAAGGTGAGAAATACGCTTTTGTTGCCACTGCTGAGCGCATTCAAGATGCCTGCGCAGATCGTGGCCTCATAGGCTGCCTCAAGAATGAGCCGGGCAAACGCCGCCCACAGAGGCGCGGGATGCGTGGAATAGGTCACTGGTAGGGCCGAGCAGTAGGCTTGAGAGACGGTGTGTTTGGCCTTATCGAGGGTCACTTGCGTATTCCACTGGAGGCCGATGCGCAACAGTTGTCGCAATTCATCAAGCTCACGCTCGCTTGAGGCTTGCAGGCGATGGGTAATTTCAGCCAGACCCCGCTGCGATGCCAACGCATAACCGTTGCGCATTTCCCACAGCCGGCCCGCAGTATTGCCCAACGCAGCACCAACATCGGCCAGGCAATCAATTTGGTTGCTTGCTGATTGGCCGATTTGTCCATTGACCATGGCAAAGTAGTTGCGATAGATCGTTCCCGCGCCAGCCGCAATCGCGCACGCTGGCCCCTGGGTATGGTCATGGTCATAGATGCCCACACCTCGCTCTGGCGTGACGTCTGGAGAGACCATTTCCAGCAGATTGAACTGGGAGGCGACCTGAAACAGCGCGCCGGCATTCGCGACCTCTGTGTGCAACTGCTGCACGTTAGCCACGATTTCACGGACTGACATTTTCCCGCTCTGATACCCACTCGCATGGACACGTTCTCGCAGCTCGCCCAGGGTCGGGGTCTCCAGTTGGCCGTGGACCATGGCCCTCCCGTTGACATGCGAAATCAACATCTTCCCGTCCACCGCGATCTTCTCGCGAACCTGATGAGGTGACACTTCAGGAAAATCGGTCAATCTTTCAAACCACATGGCTTGCCCCCGCTCTCTGCTCGCATTAGTTGCGACGCTACATGGCGACGTCCGGCGCCGACTCCACCGTGGTCGCCGAGACCGCCAACGCCTCCTCAAGACGATCTTGCTCTGCGAGTAGATCGGCTAATGCGCTGCCCACGGACGCGGCTTTCCCGGTCAACCCAATCTCGGTGTACAACGCGGCCGCCTGCTGCATGGCATCCATGGCGGCCGCGGGTTCATTGGCGGCCCGGCACGCAGCCGCCAGCGTCTCGTGGTCCAGCGCCCGCCGTAGCGATCTCCGTTAGCCGTATGGCGTTCGATGGCTTGCTGCGCGTACTGCTGCGCTGGCCTGGCGTTTCCTTGCACCAGAGCAAGGCGCGCCAACTCCAGATAGCTGTTGGCCTCGCCTTGCCGCTCGCCGATGGCTTGATAGAGCGTAAGAGAATTATCGTATAACGATTTAGCTTCTTCGTACTGCTGCGCTGTGCGGGATAGATTCCCGATGACCTGCAGCGTGTTGGCCTCGCCCAACCGGGCGCCCACCTGGCGATACAGGTCGAGCGCCTGGCGGTACGACGCCAACGCCCCCTCGATTTCTTTACGAAATTGCTGCGCGTCGCCGATAGCCCTAAGCGCGTTGGCCTCGCCCAGCCGGTCGCCCACCTGGCGATACAGCTCCAACGCCTGCCGGTACGACGCCAACGCACCCTCGATTTCTTTACGAAATTGCTGCGCGTCGCCGATGGCCCTCAGCACGTTCGCCTCGCCCAGCCGGTCGCCCACCTGGCGGAACAGGTCGAGCGCCTGCCCGTACGACGCCAACGCACCCTCCCGGTCGGCACGAAATTGCTGCACGTCGCCGATGACCTTCAGCGTGTTGGCCTCGCCCAGTAGAATCGTCTGCGGTGTGCTGCTGCCGTCGCTCAGGAGGCGGTACAGCGCCAGGCTATTTTGCGCATAGTCAAGACTGGCCTCAGTCGCGTAGACGCGTCGGGCGGCATCTGCGGCCTGGAAAAGCGCCTCGGCCTGCCAGGCCGTTTGCCCGGCGTTGGTATACGCACGCGCGGCTTCGGCATAGGAGGCTGCGGCCACATCCCAGCGTCGCGGCATCTCTTCTTCGTGTAGCCCGGCCATGTCATACCAGGCATCGCCAACCGCTTTCCAGTCGGGCCGCGGACGGCCGCGCAGCGCGTCGAGCCGGCTCTTCTGTCGGGCGATGATCTGTTGGCGATCACGTTCATCTACAACCGGCACGCGGGGACGGCGCCGAGCCCCTGCGCCACTGCTCTCCCCCGGCGTGACACGCAGCGGCGGATTCGAAAGGACCATTGCCTGCGGACCCACGCGCCCCGGAAAGCGAAATACACCGCTGAGGCGTGAGTAGAAATTGGGCGCGCTGTGGGCCAATTCACGACGCTCGCCTTCGCTGAGCCAAAAGAGCAGGCGATGCGGTGCGCGCGCCAGAGTTTCACGCTGAACGTCAAGATGGCCAAAGAGGGCCGGAAAGGCGTGGCTCACATCGTTAAATGAAACAACGGGTGCAGGCTGTCTCGCGGTCTGCGCCGCTTGCTGCATGTGGTCCAAGACATTTGCGGAGTTGCCTGCCAGGGAGATTTCCACCAACGCCAGCGGCGCCAGCGCCGGCCGCAAATCCGCAATCACCTGCCGGCGCACGGCGCCATCTTCGTAGATCGCCAGCGCCCATGCGCCTTCGGCCAGGTTCAGCAGGATGACCAGGCGATGCAGCTCGGACGCAGTGGCCGTAGCTGAGAAGTCAGTCAAGGCCGTTGTCATCTGGGTTGTCATCATCGGCCTGCTCCAACAAGCTCCACAACGCCGGGTGGGCATCGCACCACTGAACGTCGTTGTCGTATTCGATCAGGCTGCCGTTGTAGATCAGCCGCTGTTCATCGGTATCGTTGGTCAGGCGGCGGTCCCCATGCCGCGCTCGCAGTACGGTCAGGTCGCGGCGGCTGAGGGGGGCCAGGGCTTCACGGCGCGCCGTGGGCTGCGGGCATCCTCGGCCGGGATTAGGCCTGTTCGTGGGTTAGCGCAAAGACAAGCCACTGGCGCCGCCGCGGAGAAACGCCAGGCTCGATCAGACGACCCCCCCCCCCGCGGTCACGCAACGTCCCCTTCTGGGTGGGAAGTCACCCCCCCCTCGTTGTAGATCGGAAGCGCGCGCCGGGCGGGCGTTGGGCGGTAATCGTCGGCGCTGGCCAAAATCTGCGTCGCCGCTTCCAGATCCACCTTGTCCAGACCTTCGACCACGATGAGCAGGTGCTTTTGGCTGTTCTTTTCGGCTTCGGCAATCACCCAATTAAGATGACGGATTAAATCGGGCATCTGTTGGTTGATTTGGAACTTGAGCTGCTCCCTTGCGGCTGAGGACTGACGCGCGCTCAGCTCGATGTCGCCCAGAAGCGTTTTCACCTGCGCTGAGATCGTGGTTTCGGCAGATGCGGGGCGGATGGGCAAGCCGGCGACCACCTGCAGCCACCAGTCGCGCAGGCTTTCCCAGCCCTGCCGCACTGGCTCAACGAGCGGAGTACGTACCAGGTTGTGTTCGATGCAGAAAATAACAATCTGCGTACTCATTGCCAGCATGACATCCTCATATTCTGGCGTGGTGCGACCGGTGATGGCGCGGATGTCAATATGAATGGTGTAGAACTTGTCGCTCAATTCTTCGGCCAGCTTGTTCAGCTCGGTGGACTTGCCGCTGCCGCGATGGCCCACAAACAGGAGTTTCACCGGTTCATTCACTGTTCGGAGCAGACTGCGCATATAGCCTCGGGGCGACCCTTCTCGGGCCACAAACCAGAAACGCAGGTCTTGGCCGCTGAGCGGGATCTGCCTGAAGTAATTGACTGTCTGTGCGAGATTGATCGCTTTCATGCTCATCAGCTTCCACCCTTCATCGCTGCATTTTCACTACTTGCCCCGTATTCTACCAAAATCAAATCGTTTGCACAAGGCCGCGCGGTAACACAAGTTGCCAACTGGCACCACGTGCCGGTTACGGTTTCCAACCGCTACACGCAGATTGCTCGTCGGTCACCGATCTCCAATCTCCGATCTCCAATCTCCGCTCTCTACTCTCCCCTCACCAGCCTCCGACTGGCGGCGCTGTGTCGCGCCACCAGGTCGGCCGCGTCCAGGCCCACGATCTGGCCCTCTTGGACGCGCACACGGCCGTTGATGACGCTGAGGTCCACCGGCTGCGGCGCGCAGAAGAGGACGGCGGCCAGGGGATCGTGCAGGGCGCCGCTGTAGGCCAGGCGATTCAGGTTCAGCCCGATGAAGTCCGCGGCCATGCCGGGGGCGAGCGCACCGATGTCGTCACGACCGAGGACGGCCGCGCCGCCCAGGGTGGCGAGTTCGAGCGCCTCCTGCGCGGTCAGCGCGGCCGGATTGCCCAGCACGCGCTGCAGGAGCATGGCCTGCCGTGCCTCGCCCAGGAGATGGGCGCCGTCGTTGCTGGCGCTGCCATCCACGCCCAGGCCCACGGACGCGCCGCGATCGAGCAGGCGGCGAATGGGCGCAATGCCGCTCCCCAGGCGCATGTTGCTGCTGGGACAGTGTGCGGCGCCGGTGCCGGTGCGAACAAACAGGTCAATCTCAGCCTCGCTCAGGTGGACGCAGTGCGCATGCCAGACATCGCGCCCGGTCCAGCCCAGGTCTTCGGCATAGGCAACGGGTCGCCGGCCAAAGCGTGCCAGGCAGAACTCCTCTTCATCCTTCGTCTCGGCCAGATGCGTGTGCAGCCTGACGCCGTAGCTGCGCGCCAGCGCGGCGCTCTCGCGCATCAGATCAGGCGTGACGGAGAAGGGTGAGCAGGGCGCGACGACGATGCGCACCATGCCGAAGCGCTCACGCTGGTGAAAGGTCTCGATGGCGCGGCGACAGTCGGCCAGGATAGCGTCCTCATCTTCAACCACAGAATCGGGCGGCAGACCGCCCTGGCTTTCGCCCAGCGACATGGAGCCGCGGCTGGCGTGGAAGCGGATGCCCAGCTCCCCTGCGGCCTCGATTTCGTCGTCAATGCGGCTGCCGTGCGGCCATAGGTAATGATGGTCGCTGCTGGTGGTGCAGCCGCTGAGCATCAGCTCGGCCAGGCCCAGCTTGGCGCCCAGGTAGACCGCGTCCGGCGTCAGCCGCGCCCAGATGGGATAGAGGGTCCTCAGCCAGTCGAAGAGAACGCTGTCCTGCGCCAGGGCGCGGGTGAGTGATTGATAGAGGTGATGGTGGGTGTTGACGAGGCCCGGCAGCACGATCATGCCGCGGGCGTTGATGACGGTGTCGGCGCTGGCGGGCAGGCTGGCCGTCGGCCCCACCTGCTCGATGGCCTGATCGCGCACAAAAAGCGCACCATCTTTGATCTGACGCCGCTGCGCGTCCATAGTGACCAGCACATCGGCGTGCTGCAAAAGAAGTGTGGACATCGTTGTCTCCCCGGGCGTAACTGTTCAGGCATCCTGCGCGATTGCGCCAGGTACGCCCGACGCCCATCAGGCGATTTCGCCGCTCTGACTTAAAACTCCAGTTTGCGATAGCGCATGGCTACGCTTTCGGCCAGGCCGATGCTCAGCATGAAAATGAGCAGCGAGCTGCCTCCGTAGCTGATGAAGGGCAGCGGTTTGCCGGTCACAGGCAGCAGGTTCAGGTTCATGCCGATATTGACCGCGGCCTGGAAGAAGATGATGGAGGTCATGCCGATGACCAGCAGGCGGCCAAAACTATCGCGGGCCAGGTCAGCGATGCGCAGCAGGCGCAGGAGCAGCAGAATGAATAGGATGAGTACGATGACCGCGCCCACAAAGCCCAGTTCTTCGGCGATGACAGAAAAGATGAAGTCGGTGTGGCGCACGCGCAAGAAGTGCAGTTGACTCTGACTGCCGTGGAAAAGCCCCTGCCCCAGGATGCCGCCGTTGCCGATGCTGATGAGGGCCTGGTTGACGTTGTAGAAGTCGTCCGGGTTGCCCGCCGGGTTGAGAAAGAGCAGAATGCGGTTGCGCATGTAGTCCTGCATGGACAACCAGGCCAGCGGCGCCACGGCCGCGGCGGCCACGCCAGTCAGCGCCGCGTAGATGAGCGGCAGCCCGGCGATGAGCAGCATGACGCCGCCCGCAAAGGCGATGGAGAGCGTCGTACCCAGGTCCGGCTGCAGGTAAATGAGCACCAGCGGCAGCGCCAGCAGGAGCACCGCGCCGAGGTAGGTGCTGATGCGTCTCATCGCCTGTTCACGGTCGGCCAGGAAGCGTGCCAGAATGATCACCACCAGGATCTTGGCCAGCTCGGACGGCTGCACCGCGAGGCCAATTTCCACCCAGCGCTGTGCGCCGCCCTGCGTCATGCCGACGATCTCTACAAGCGCCAGCAGGCCAACCAAAATCAGATAGGTCAGCGTGGGCGCGGTGGCGACGAGCGTGTAATCCACGCTGGCCGCGACGAAGAGGATGACCAGCCCGGCCAGGCAGAAGGTGATTTGCCGGCGGACCATGTCCTCTAATCCCGGTGTGTTGATCGTGGCGCTGCGCACCATGACCACGCCGATCACCAGCATGACCAGCGTGATGCCGAGCAGCGTCCAGTCGAAGTTGCGCCAGGCGCGCGCCATCAGGTGGTTTGCCTGTGGACCGGACTGGCCGGCCTGGATCGGCGGCGCGGTCGGCTGCCTGACGCGGTTGGCGCGGCAGGATCATCGGGCGGCGGCAGCGGCGCCAGCGGCGCCAGTGGAATGTCGGCCACCAGGCGCTGATCGTAACGCGACTGACTCAGTGTGACCTCGACCCCGGCCGGATCAATGGCGACGTATTTGGAGATGACGGCGATCAACTCATCCTTCAGGGTCTGCATGAGCGCTGGCGAGAGCGACAGCCGGTCATGCACCAGGACGAGTTTGAGGCGCTCTTTGGCCACCTCACGGCTCGGAGGTTCGGGGCTGAAGAATCTGCGCAGTTGTTCGATGACGTTCATGGCGTTTCTCCTAACATCTACTGCCCACTTCCCCCAAAGAAACGTGCCAGCCGACCGAACAGCCCGGTTTGATCGCGCGCCGGCATGAGCGGTACGTCTTCTCCCAAGACGCGCCGCGCAATGTGGCGATAGGCCATCCCGGCCGGGGAATCACCGTTCAGGGCTGCTGGCTGTCCCCGATTGGTGGTCACGACGATCTGGGGGTCTTCAGGAATGATGCCGAGCAGGTTGATGGACAGAATCTCGATCACATCGTCGGCGCTCAACATGTCTCCGCGCTTCACCAACGTTGGATTCAGGCGGTTGAGAAGCAGGTCGCCAGGGCCTTTCTGCGCGGCTTCGATCAGGCCGATGATGCGATCGGCGTCACGGACCGCTGAAACCTCTGGCGTGGTGACGATGATGACGCGGTCGGCCGGCGCAATCGCGTTGCGGTAGCCCTGTTCGATGCCGGCAGGCGAATCAACCAGGATGAAATCGAACTCCGCGCGCATCTCGTCGGTCAGGGCGATCATCTGTTTCTCGGAGACTGCGTTCTTGTCACGCGTCTGTGCGGCCGGTAACAGATACAGTTCGGTCAGGCGTTTGTCGCGAATCAGGGCCTGGCGCAGGCGCGCGCGGCCCTCCACCACATCCACCAGGTCGTAGACGATGCGGTTCTCCAGTCCGAGGACGACGTCCAGATTGCGCAGACCGATGTCGGCGTCAATGACGGCGACGCGCATGCCTTGCAGTGCGAGTGCCACGCCCAAATTGGCCGTGGTGGTTGTCTTGCCGACGCCTCCCTTGCCGGAGGTAATGGTTATGACGGTTGCTCCCATGCTATTTCTTTCACCAACTCTTCACTTGATCCCAGGGTTCTACCACAATCGCGCCATCGCTGACGTGTGCGACTTCGGGGGCCGGCCGGCTCGGCCGCAAATGCAGGCGCCAGCGCTGGCCGATGGGGTCGGGCGCGCGGCCAATCGTGTCGCCGATGCGCAGTTGCGTGGGCTGTAACACCAACGCGCAGACCACGGCCGCTCGGTTACCCGCGGCGCCGGCATGAACGGTTCCGCGCAGGCGGCCCCAAATCACCACATCACCGCCGGCCACCACCTGCGCGCCAGCGTTGACATCGCCCATCACGATCACCGCGCCCGGATGTTCGATGCTCTGCCCGCCGCGCAGGGTGCCATGCACGAGCAACGCGGAGAAATCCTCGCCCGCGTGCAGCACCGGCTCGACGCCAGGCGGCGGTCCCGCCGCCGGCGCCGGTTGGCCGTTGCCGTTATGACGCAACGGTGGCGCGAGGTCAACGGCCAGGCCGAGATTGGCAGCCAGTTGTCGTGTGGGCGGATGCTCGCTCAACAATGCCCATAAACTCACCTGGTGGGCTTCCAGCAGGCGACCGATGTCTGCAATGTCAGGCTCGTTCAACGCGCGGGCGCCAATCTCCACCGCCACGCGCCCGCCCTTGACAAAAGACCCCATCGCCTGCAGGCGCTCAGCAAGCTGGGCCAACACTGCGACCAGGTCTCCATTGGGCAGAGTGATGACCAGCCCGCTGCTGGTGCCCTTGATCTGAACTGACTGTTCGCTGCTACTGGTTGCCATATGCTGACCATGAACGATCCAACGCGCTCAATCTCCCACTTGCAGCCGCTGATAGGGGTTGCCGGGCGGCATCGGCACCTTGAAAAAGTAGTGCAAAATCTCTGAAACCACCGGCACCGCCACGGCGGACCCTTCGCCGCCATTGTAGATAAAGGCAACGACCGCAATTTGCGGGTTGTCGAAGGGGGCAAAGGCCATGAACCAGGCATGCGTCGGCAGGAAACCTTTGGCATCGTAGCCGATCTCCGGGTCCCAGAACTCGGCCGTCCCGGTCTTGCCGGCCACTGCAACCCCCGCCACGCGTGCGCCTGGTGCGGTGCCATTTGCCCAGTTGACGGCGCCAAACATGCCTTCGCGCACCACAGCCATGTGTTCCGGTTTGACCGGCAGCGCACGGATCATTTCCGGCTGCATCTCCATGACGACCGCGCCCTCGGCGTCCGTTATGCTCGCCACTAACTGGGGCCGGTAGAGGGCGCCGCCATTGGCCACGGCCGCGGTTGCGTTCGCCACTTGCAGCGGGGTTGCCAAAACGAAGCCCTGGCCGATGGACATGTTGTAGGTGTCGCCAGTGACCCAACCTTCGCCATAGGTGAGGCGTTTCCACTGATCGCTCGGAATCAGGCCCGGATGCTCGCCCGGCAGGTCAATGCCGGTCACCTCACCGTAGCCAAAGGCACGCGCGTAGTCGGCCATGCGGTCCGCGTTGAGGCCCTGAAAATCACGCAGGCCGCCGCCGGCCTGATAGAAAAAGACGTCGCAAGAGACGGCCAGCGCTTCGGCCACCGTGATTGCGCCATGGCCTCCCCCATACTTGTACAGCCAGCAGTAAAATGGTTGCGCCTTGCTGAAGTCGTCAGGGTAGAATTTGTTGGGCAGCCACATAATACCGTTGTCCTGCAAGCGGGTGCGCGAGGTGATGACGCCCTCTTGCAACGCGCCGGCCGCCGGCACCGTCTTGAACGTCGAGCCAGGCGGGTAGATGCCACTGATGGCATGGTTCAGGAGGGGGCGGTGTTTGTCTTCACTGAGCGTCGCGTACTCATCGGTTGTAATGCCATCGGCAAACAGGTTGTTATCGTACGTCGGCAGGCTGACCATGCCGAGCACGGCGCCATTCTGGGGGTTGATGGCCACAGCCGCGCCGGATGACGAATGGGCTGCTTCCAGGCCGCGGCGCAACGCCGCCTCCATGGCCTGCTGCAAGTCCATGTCAATGGTCAACACCAGGTTATGGCCCGGCACCGCCGGCGCGGGCTTGCCGATCGTGGAAATCTCGCGCCCAGCGACGTCCACCTCGATCTCACGCAGGCTGGCCTGGCCCCGCATCTCGGTCTCGAAGGAACGCTCGATACCCGCATAGCCAACCCAGTCGTTGCTTGCATAGCCCCTGTCACGATACGCCTCGGCTTGCTCGGCCGGAATTGGCCCCATGTAGCCGATCAGATCGGCTGTCAGCGCGCCGGTCAGGTATTCTCGTTCGGCGCTGGCCAATACGACCACGCCGGGCAAGGTGTGCCGCGCTTCTTCGATCACAAAGGCAGTCTCGACGGACAGGTTCACCACCAGCGTGACCGGTGCAAAGGCGCTGCCCAGGCGCGCATTTTCAACGGCCTGTATCACCTGGGCGATCACGTCCGCACGCGGCAGGGTTGCCACCTTCCGTGCGGACACCGGCAGACGCAGCGGGGCGGGTGCGGGTGCGGGTGCAACCTCTGTTGCGGTTGCGTTGGGCGTCGCTGTGGCACGGCCCCGCGCCGGCGCCCGCGTCGGTGGCACGGTGGCCTCCGGCATCACCGTGGCCGTCGGCGTGATGACGGCCTGAATCGGCATGGTCAACAGATCAAGCACGCGCTGAAGTTCAGCGGTCAGTGCGTCTTCATCGTCAGGCAAATCTGCCGGCACCACAGCCACGGCAAACGTCGGGCGGTTGCGTGCCAGGGTGCGCCCCTGGCTGTCATAGATGACGCCGCGCAGAGCCGGCTCCGACACCTCACGAAAGCGATTTTGATCGGCCCGTGCGCGCAACGTAGCGCCCTGGTTGATCTGCAAGCGCCACAGTTGGCCCGCCAGCACGATGAAGGCCAGGAGGATGACGATGCGATAAAGAAATGTGCGAATGATCGCTGCTTGTATTTGGTTCACGTTGATGATTGCCGTCGCCCAGGTTGGCGCGCGCGCCTCACACTTCCCATCGTCGCGACCCAACGCGACGACTTGCGGCCAGAACCAGCACGTACACCACCGGTAGTAGCATGGCATTGTAGAGCGCATCGGGCACGATGACTCTGACCAACGTGGCCGGCCAATCGGCCGGGCGGCCGCCCAGGGCCAACAGACCGAGCAGTACGCTGCCGTACACCAGACCGGCAGCCAGGCCGCTGAGCACTCGAATCAGCAGTCGTTCGCGAAAGATGGCACCTGCGCCCTGTCCGATCAGATAGGCAGCAGCCACCAGCGCCAGCGCTGAGGCGCCGAGCGGGCTGCCGCCTAGCAGGTCGAGCCATAGACCGCCAATGAATGCCCACCACAGGCCCTCGCGGCTGCCGGCGATCAGTGTCCACGCCACCACTACCAACAGCATCAGGTTGGGTTTTGCGCCCAAGAGGCTGAGGTAGGGAACGAAGGTGGTTTGTAGCAGGCCGATTGCGGCCAGCATGGGCACCAAGAAGTATAGGTTCATCCACGGTTTACCAGTCAGGGCGACGTTGAGCCTGCGTCCGCCGCGGTGAAGTCAGTGATGACCAGGACCAGTTCGAGGCGCCCAAAGTTGACCGTGGGACGCACCTCTGCCTCCTGGAACATCTCGTAATCTCGATGCCGCACCTTGAGAATCTGGCCAATGACCAAACCCTTGGGCAGGCTGCCCCCCAGGCCCGAAGTCAACACGATGTCACCGGGACTGATGACCGCATCCTGGGTCAAGTATTTGATCTGGGGGTTGCCGCCGTCTACGCCCTGCAGCACGCCCAACACACGCGAGCCTTGCACCAGGGCATTGACTGCGCTGCCGGGGTCGGTGATGAGCAGCACCTTCGCGCTGCTGGCGCTCACCTCGACGATGCGCCCGACCAGCCCCACATCGCTCATCACCGGCATGCCCGGCGCGATGCCCTGCTCGCTGCCGAGATCAATCACCAGGTACTTCAGAAAATTGGGATCACGGCCCAGCACGCGCCCGACGATCTGGCCGCCGCGCATTGCGAAGTTGGGGTTGCTCTGGCGAAAATCTAACAGGCGGCGCAGGTTCTCGTCTTCGATTTCAACGTCGCGTAAGCGCACGTTCTCCACGGTCAGGCGGTCCGCCAACTCCTGCAAGTCCTGATTGCGTTGGCGTAAGGTACCCAAGTCCTGAACCAGGTTGACGACCGATCGGGCTCCTCCTGCCAGACTGGTCAAGCCAGATTGAACGGGCAGCACCGGCCGCAAGATCAGCCCTTTGATCGCCAGCAGTCGGCCGCTCAGGTCGAGGAGCATGAGCAGGGCGCAGACCCCCACGAAGATGAACAGGCGCCGCGGGGTGGCGCGTCGATTGGCTTGAGTCATGTCAATTCAGGCATAGATGCGATTCACCAGCGTCTATCGTTCAGATTTGTCAGGTGACTTCCTGGGCGGATCAGTGAATGGTGCTGCCGCGCTGCATACTGGTCAACACCTTGCGCAGGTCTTCCAGCGATTCCAGGATTTTCTCCGCGCCCTTGGCCACACACGTCATGGGGTCGTCCGCTGCGTAGACGCGCATCTTGGTTTCTTCGCTCAGGCGTTGAGCCAGGCCACGCAGCAGGGCGCCGCCACCCGCCAACACAATGCCACCGCTCATCAAGTCGGCCACCAGTTCTGGTGGGGTGTCGTCCAGGGCAGACTTGACGGCTTCCACAATGACGCTGACCGAGTTACGGAGGGCCTCGCGAATCTCGATGCTGCTGATCTCGATGCCCTCCGGCAGTCCGGTGATCAGATTACGGCCGCGCAGCGTGTGGGTGATCTCCTGCTCCAGGGGGTAGGCGGAACCGGCCTGAATCTTGGCTTGTTCGGCCGTGCGATCACCGATCAGCATGTTGTATTTCTGGCGGGCATACGCGATGATGTCTTCGTCCATCTCATCACCGGCCACGCGAATGGAACGGGCCACGACGATGCCGCCCAGGGCAATGACTGCCACTTCGGTGGTGCCGCCACCAATGTCAACGATCATCGAGCCTTTGGCTTCGGTCACCTTGAGGCCGGCGCCAATGGCGGCCGCCATCGGTTCCTCAACCAGGTAAGCCTCGCGCGCGCCGGCGCTGATGGTCGCATCATGTACGGCGCGTTTCTCAACCTCGGTGACACCGCTGGGGATGCCAACCACCACGCGCGGACGCGGGATGCGCAGCAGCGAGCGATCATGCACTTTGCGAATGAAATGATGGAGCATTTGCTCGGTGACATCAAAATCGGAGATCACGCCGTCACGCAAGGGGCGCACCGCCACAATGTTGGCCGGCGTGCGGCCAACCATCTCCTTGGCCTCGGCGCCGATAGCCAGGACTTTCTTGGTTTTCTTCTCGATGGCCACGACAGACGGTTCGTTGATGACAATACCCTGGTTGCGGACGCAGACCAGGGTATTGGCGGTACCCAGGTCAATCCCGATATCCAGGGAAAACAGGCCTAACAGCCAGTTGAGTGGGCTAAACAACTCGGACTCTCCTCCGACGGGGATAGATTTTGGCGAAAAAATCGGCCCACCGACGTGTCGGGCCGTATGGGTCGGGGTCAGGCCGGGCGGCAGCTATGCCAACCACAGCGACGGCGCCATTATACCATGTGCCATGTGATACGTAAAACGCCGATGAGCAAACGCGCCCGGCGACTGCAAGTCGCTGCAACGACTGCGAAGCCCACTTGCGTGGGCTGTTGTACACGGAAGCTGATGCTGGTTGCCAGGCAGGAACCAAGGGTGACAGCCTCATAACGAATGACGGAACGCACCGGTTACCGCATGGGCGCCCCTGATTCGTATCATGATTGACATTTTTTGTATTCTCGGTTAAAATTCAGTTGTTGCCGTCAGCCTATCAAGCTGGCGGCATATCATGCACGCACCTGACCTCAACACGACGCTGCCAGCAGGACCCATGTTCGATATCAAAAATGGGTGGGCAGTTAAGGTCATAACAGAAAACGGACGTATCAGTGGAGGATTGATGGGGACTTTTCCGACGAAGAATATCCGCAACATCGCCCTGGTTGGGCACAGTGGTTGCGGCAAAACGTCTCTCAGTGAGGCGATGCTCTTTGATACGGGCGTCGCGACACGCCTCGGCCGGGTTGAAGATGGCACAACCGTTTCGGACTGGGACGATGAAGAGAAGCGGCGCCACGTTTCGATCAACACGTCGGTGATTCCATGTGAATGGAAGGGCAGCAAGATCAACGTGCTTGACACGCCGGGTTACGCCGATTTTGCAGGCGATGTGGTCGCGGCCGTGGCCGTGGCCGATGCCGGCCTTGTCATGGTGGATGCGGTGGCCGGAGCAGAAGTGGGTACTGAGTTGACCTGGAGTTACCTCAATGAGCGTAACTTACCACGTTTGATCGTGGTCAACAAGATGGACCGCGAGAACGCCAATTTCGAGAAGGCCCTGCAATCGTTGCGCGAACACTTTGCCGGCGCCATCGTGGCCTTGCAGGTCCCCATCGGCAAGGAGCATGACTTCCAGGGCGTGGTTGACCTCATGCAGATGAAGGCCTTCGTTGGCTCCAAGGGTGATGTGCAGGATATTCCGGCCAACCTGAAGGCCGAGGTTGAAAAGGCACGCACACAGCTGATCGAAGCCGCCGCCGAAGGCAACGACGACCTGATCATGAAATACCTCGAAGGCGAAGAACTGACGCCCGAGGAAATCCAGTTGGGTCTTAGCCTCGGTATCCGCGCTGGCTCCATCATTCCCGTGATGTGTACCGCGGCCAGCGCCAACCTGGGCGTCCAAGCCTTGATGGACGCGCTGGTGCAATTGGCGCCTTCGCCCGCGGACGCGGCCGCAACCGCGGCTGTCAAGGTGTCCACCGAGGAAACCATCATGCTGGCGCCAAACCCCGCTGGCCCCCTGGTCGCCCTCGTCTTCAAGACCGTCGCCGATCCCTATGTCGGCCGCGTGACCTTCTTCCGTGTCTTCTCGGGCACTATGCACTCTGATTCACGGGCGTTCAACCCGCGTAGCCAGGCAGAAGAGCGCATTCCGCAGCTTTTCATACCGCGTGGCGAACAGCACACCAATGTGGACGCGGTGGTTGCCGGTGACATTGGCGCGGTGGCCAAGTTGACCGCCACGACGACGTCGGACACCCTGTGCGAAAAGTCGGCCCAGATCCAGATGGCGAAGCCGAGCTATCCGAGCCCGCTCTTCTCAGTGGCGATTTCGCCCAGAACCAAGACCGATTCTGCCAAGTTGGGGCCGGCACTCGCTCGCCTGAGCGAAGAAGACCCCACCCTGCGCTGGCGCCAGGAACTGACCACTCAGCAGACCATCCTCGAAGGCATGGGCGACACACACATTGATATTGCCATCCGCCGCATGGAATCGAAGTTCGGGGTTGGCGTCGAGACCAGCATTCCCAAGGTGCCGTACCAGGAGTCAATCACCAAGAACGCCAGCGCCATGTATCGCCACAAGAAGCAGACGGGCGGGGCCGGTCAGTTTGGCGAGGTACACTTGGAGGTCAAACCCCTGGCGCGTGGCGCCGGTTTCGAGTTCAGCACCGATCGCGTCTTCGGCGGCGTCATTGCCAACTCCTTCTTCTCCTCCATCGAAAAGGGTATCAAGTCGGTGTTGGAATCGGGCGCCATCGCCGGGTATCCGGTGGTGGATGTGCGGGCGGAAGTATTCGATGGCAAGATGCACCCGGTGGACTCGAAGGATATTGCCTTCCAGGTGGCCGGCCGCGAAGCCTTCAAGGCCGCGCTTCAGCAGGCCAACCCTGTGCTGCTGGAGCCGATCATGGACGTAGCCATCACGGTGCCGGACGAGTACATGGGCGATGTGCTGGGCGACATCAACACCAAGCGCGCTCGTGTGCATGGCATGACCCAGGAGCGGGGGCGCAGCATTGTGACCGCCCAGGTGCCGCTGGCTGAGATGCAACGCTATGCCACGGACCTGCGTTCGATCACCCAGGGGCGCGGCGTCTTCACCATGTCGGTCTCACACTATGAAGTGGTGCCGGCGCACGCGGCCGAGGCGATCATTGCCGAGGCCAAGCGCGAGGCGGCCGAGAAGGAATAGGGAGCGGATTTTTTACCGCAGCGGGCGCGGAGAACGCCGCGGGAATCGGAACCTGGGCGCTCTCTGCGCTCTCCGTGATAAGATGGGCGGCGCGTCCGGCAATTGCCGGCACGCGCCGCCTTTTAGGTAGAGCCTCACCTTCTTCCGAACTTCTTGAATCCGCTAGCGCAGAGGCGCAAGTCGTGGTAGGATAGAGCGTAGACAGCGATAGAGCCTTACAACCTTGGAGACGGGAAACATGATGCGAGAATTCAGCGTGATGATCGAGAAGGATGAAGATGGCTACTTTGTAGCCTCCGTGCCCGCGTTACGCGGTTGTCATACCCAAGCGAAATCGTTGGATGTCCTGATGAAGCGCATCAAGGAGGCGATCGAGCTCTGCCTGGAGGTTCAGGAACCCATAACCAATGAATTCATTGGGATACAACGCGTGGCGGTCATGGCATGAGTACGTTTTCTTCAGTCTCCGGTGCGCAACTCATCAAGGCCTTGCGCAAGTTGGGCTTCGACGTGATCCGCATCAAGGGCAGTCATCATTTCCTCCGACACGCAGATGGGCGCGGCACGGTAGTACCGGTGCATCGTGGGGAAACCATTGGACGTGGTTTACTCGCTCAAATACTGCGCGATTGCGACATTTCACATGAGGAGTTGCAGGACGAACTCTAAACACGGGTATTGCGGATGGCGAAAATGTGCGATCGTGCGACGGGCGGCACTCCACCGTTCGCCGTCAATCTGAGGATGCCCGTCCACCGGCGGTGTTTCAAGCGGGGCGCGTTGGGCGGCCAAATGACAAACCGCGAAGCGAGAGAACATTTTAAGGAGTAGGAGAATGGGGGACAGCTATCGTCTTAAAATTGGAGATTTTCAATGTTTGGTCGTCAATGACGGGGGCTTTGTCGGCAATGCCCATATGTTATTCGCCAACGCCCCAGAAGATGAACTCCTGCAAGTCCTCCAACGCTATGGTCATGAACCTGACTATTTACCTTCTACGTGGACCTGTCTGCTTATCAAAACACCGAACAATGTCGTACTGGTTGACACCGGTTTTGGAACGGGCAGCGAATACGGAGGGCAGTTATTGCCACTACTACGCGAGGAAGGCTTTCAGCCACAAGACATTGACACCGTGATTCTTACACATGGCCATGCCGACCATATTGGTGGATGTGTTGATGGCACGGGGAATGTAACATTTTCAGAGGCCACGTATTATATGTGGCGGGATGAATGGGATTTTTGGACCACAGAGACAACTCTGAGGGAGTCTTCTGAGTGGGCGGCCAGCATTGCCCGCCAGAAACTTCCGCCACTTGCCGGACAACTCCAGACGCTTGATAAAGAAACCGAGATTGTTCCTGGTATTCGGGTTATTGCTGCGCCGGGACATACCACCGGACATATAGCCGTTGAGGTTGCGTCACGTGGAGAATACCTGCTTGATATGGTTGATGTCGCCCTCCATCCAATCCAGATTGAATATCCAGAATGGTATTCTCAGCTAGACCAAATTCCTGAGCAGACAGTTGCGACCAGACAAGCCATTTATCCACGTGCAGCAGAGCAAAACGCCTTGGTCCTGGCTTTTCATTTTTCTCCGTTTCCCAGTTTAGGGCATATCACCAAGCAGGATAGAAGATGGAAATGGCAGCCTTTGCAAAGGTAAACAGAGGCAGGCCCGGCCTTTTCTTTAGGGGGCCCCCCCCAAGTCGCGGGGCCGCGCCCCCTCTGGGGGGTTTTCATCAACAGCGGGGGGGGAACGGGGTTTTCTCCGGGTGTGTGGCCGCGGGCCACCCGGCGCAAAAAAACTTTGGGCTCCCCCCCCCATATCCCCAACCCCCAATGATTAACTACCGCTGTTCAGGACAAAATGCACACGGTCATCGAAACGAACAACCTTGTGAAACGATACGGCAATGTCACCGCCGTTGATGACTTGTCTTTGCGCGTTGCCAAAGGCGAAATCTACGCGTTCCTGGGTCTTAATGGCGCAGGCAAAACAACGACGATTCGCCTGTTACTTGGAATGGTCAAACCAACATCAGGTGAAGCGCATGTGCTAAGTACGCGGGTTCGCGTTGGCGAGAGAAAACCATGGCGCTCGGTTGGATATTTGGTTGAGACTGCGGACGCCTATCCAGAACTCACCGTACGCGAAAATCTGGAAGCGATGCGGCGTCTTCGTCCTGGCACCGAACCGCAAGCGGTTGATCGCGTTATCGGACAACTGGGTTTGCACGCATATGCGGATCGACGCACGAACACGTTATCGCATGGCAATGCACAGCGTCTCGGTCTCGCTAAGGCGCTGTTGCACAATCCGGAACTCATCATCCTTGACGAACCAGCCAATGGCTTGGACCCAGCAGGGATTGTTGAAATCCGCAATCTCTTGATCGAGTTAACGACAAAACAGGGCGTTACTGTTTTCATGTCGAGTCACAATCTGGGTGAAGTGTCGCGGCTGGCGAAACGTATTGGCATTATTCATCAAGGGCGATTGTTGCAGGAACTCGATGTGGATGAACTTGAACGCAATCGGCGGCGACAACTTGTCATTCGCACACGAGATAATCAGGCGGCGCGTGCAGTGCTTGTGAATGCTGGATTCTCCGCCGATATTATTTCGGATGGGACAATCGAGATGAAGAACGATATGGCAATCAAACGACCAGATGATATTGCGATTCGACTTGTAAACGCAGGTCATGCGCCGACCATGCTCAATGTCGAAGAAGAAGACCTGGAGCATTATTTTCTGCGACTTGTCGGCATGGAGGAAGGAGGCGCAAGATGAATAACCTCGCTCAGGCAATCTGGGTCGAATTTCTCAAAGCGCGCCGATCCAAAATGCCATTGTTTACTGCGCTTGGATTTGCGATGGTTCCGTTAGGCGGCGGATTCTTTATGATCGTCCTGAAAGATCCTGAAATGGCGCGCCGCGTTGGACTGATCAGCGCCAAAGCACAACTGACGATGGGCGCCGCCGACTGGCCAACGTATCTTCGATTTCTTACACTGGCAGTTGGAGCAGGCGGCGCCTTTCTTTTTGGTCTCATTGCCAGTTGGGTGTTCGGTCGTGAGTATTCTGACCGAACGGTAAAAGATTTGCTGGCGCTGCCGACTGCGCGATTCACCATTGTTTTGAGTAAATTCATCGTGATTGCGATTTGGTCAACCGCAGTGACTGCAACCACCTGTCTCATTACTCTCTTGATTGGCACGGCATTGAAACTTCCGCAAGTATCGTCACAGGTTTTTCTACAAAGCGGGGCTATGGTAGTTGCAGGCGCATGTTTAACCATCGCACTCGTAACGCCGATCGCGTTCGCGGCAAGCGCATGGCATGGTTATTTGCCGCCAATCGGCGTGATGATACTTGCCATGGTCCTGGCGCAACTCACCAATGCCGCCGGATGGGGAGAATACTTTCCCTGGTCTGTGCCCGCTTTGTACGTTCAAGGTGAAGACCTTGGAATGGTCAGTTATGTGGTTGTCATTCTGACCAGCGTCGCTGGACTTGTTGGCACTCTCCTCTGGTGGGAGTGGGCAGACCAAACGCATTAGTTGTGCATAATGACCGCTGAGGGGGCGGGCTAACACCGCGTGAACCCGACGTGGCCGAAGCGTAGCAGAGGCCACGCGGGTTACGCGGAACGTTGGGCGGGTCTGCCGAAGACCGGAGACCGGAGATTGGAGACCGGTTGGCGTTGGGCGGTCCTTCGACGGCCGTTCACGGGCAGGCGGTTGGAATGGAAGGGGTCGCAGGTTTGCCCAGGCCCGTTCGGTCAGGTCGGGCTCGGGGCGCCGCTGCCCAACATTCCGCACACCGATCGGGGAGGATCTGGACCGGTTGACGATGTTGGCGGCCCCGGTGGCTGACGGTTGGCGTTGAGCGGCAGACGATAATGGTGTATCCTCGTAAGGAGTTCCTATGACATTGAGACGCATCGCAGCACTTTCTTATGCAATCATTTCTTTAGCGGTCGTTGCCTTTCAGATCGCGTTGGCGGCAGGTGCTCCCTGGGGCGCGTTTGCCATGGGCGGCGCGTTCCCCGGTCAATTTCCACCTGCTTTACGCATCGCAGCGCTTGTCCAAGCCGCGTTGCTTCTTGCGATGGCCGCGGTTGTCCTCGCGAGGGCAGAAGTCATGCTACCTAAATGGTCGCGTGTCTCACGCTGGCTCATCTGGTTCGTTGTCGCCTTTGCAGCCCTGAGTCTTGTCCTCAATCTGATCACACCCAGTGCCGATGAGCGAGCCATCTGGGCACCTACCGCGTTTCTTTTATTGATAAGCAGTGGCATTGTCGCTTTCACAAGGTCCTCAGAACGTGCTACTCGATAATGGATAGAATCAAATTGCCGCCCAACACAGCGTGCAGCCGACAAGTGGGAGTCGCCGTGTTTTCGGGCATTTGTCTGGCTTTGGATTTTTCCCGTTTCAAGGGTGAGTCCATCCTCCCACCCACCGCAGCTAACGCCAGCCGTTAGGCGGCACATGCAGCCAGAGCTCGAGCAGGATTAGAATATGCAGGAGGTTCGTTCTTGTGCGTCATTCTCGCGAGGAAGTAATCAAGCGCACTATTCGGGAGTTCGAACGCCTGGATCGTCTGGTCAATAACCTTACCGATGAGGATTGGAATAGATTGCTAACCAGACCCGAGACCAAAGACCCTTGGACAGTGAAAGATGCACTAGCGCATATTGCCCATTGGAAGGCTGACGTGGTCAGAAAAATTAAGAAACAACCCATACCGGTGGAGGAGAAAGGACTCAGTTGGACGGATGGGAACCACCTCATCTACGAGCGTTGGCGAGATCGCTCCCCACAGGAGGTTTTGGCTTGGCACAGGCAAGTTCAGGAGGATGCGCTGGCTGCGCTTCAAGATACACCTGAAGCATGGTTCAGTGACAGGGAGCGCCGACCGGAATGGCCCTTTGATCTTGACGGTCACTCCAGCTACCATCGCGTAAAGGATATCGAACACGCACTGGAAAAGTCAACAAAGTGAGTACCGCCCAACAAAGCGTGCAGCTAACGGTGGGTACGCGCCGCGTTCTTTGGGCATTTGTCTGGCTTTGGATTTTTCCCGTTTCAAGGGTGAATCCACCCTCCCACCCACCGCAGCTAACGCAAACCGTTAGGCTGGACAATGTGGCGCCGTGGGGCAGCCGAAATCAACGCTGTAGCGCTGCGGTTGTACGGGGCGCATCCGGCTGTGCCAATGAGGGCTGAGACCGTCGAACGGTTGAAAAATAATGCGTAGAGGATCGAGCAGACCAGAGGCGGAGCCATCAGTGCCAAAAGAGATTTATCCTTCCTCATATCAGTGCGACTGTGGGCATCAGTCGGATTTCTTTGAAAACACGATTCGGGAGGCCAAGAAGATGAGTCACAAGAAGAAGATTTATCTCGGCGACTCAGAACCTGATGAGCATACGATCGTGTTTTACAAGGGAGAAATGGTGGAAATCATCTGCCCCAGAGCAGGGGTGAAGTAGTGACCCGACTGTGTCAGTCAATGAAGGCTGAGGCAGTCGAACGGCCGAAATGGGTGTACGATACAGACAGGGGGAGAAGATCTGGGGAGTTCCACGATATGCATCGCTTCTTGGTCATAATCGAAAAAGCGGATGGTAACTACTCGGCATACTCGCCGGATCTGCCCGGTTGTGTGGCAACCGGCAAGACCCGGGATCAGACCGCGCGCAACATGCACGAAGCCATTGAGATGCATGTGCGCGGACTGTTGGAAGACAAACTCCCAGTGCCCCAGGCGCGTTCATTCGCTGAGTACATCGCCATACCAGCTTAGATTCGTGACATCTGAGTCCGACTGTGTCAATGCCGACAACACCTAATTTCAACCAAGACGCCGCCGATGAACTGCGGCCGGAATACGACTTCGACTACAGCAAGGCTCGCCCCAACCGGTTCGCGGGGCAGGTGGACAAAAGCCAGGTGGTAGTCATGCTTGACCCGGATATTTCCGAGGTTTTCACGACGCCTGAATCCGTCAACGCGATTCTCCGCGCCCTCATCAAGACAATGCCAACAAGGCGTGCCCGTAGAGGACGATTGGAGTCTGGGCGCACGCCTGCATATCGCTAGAAGAATAGGAACAACCATCAATTCGTTTTGCCGGAGCGGACGAAGGCGTTTGCCTTGCGGGTAATTCGGATGTATTCGGCTTTGCCGAAAACGACAGACGCGCAAATGCTGGGAAAACAGGTGCTGCGATCCGGCACTTCAGTTGGGGCGAACTATCGTTTCATCCTTCATCCTTATCATGCAGCAGACGATCCATCGGCACGATAAGCTGGATTTGCGTCCCGTTGCACGCGTCGGGACGCGGTGAGACGAACTCCAACTTGGCATCCAGCAGCCGTGCTCGCTCGCGTATGTTTAGCAGGCCAAAACTGCCGTGCTGATCGTACTGTGCATTGATCGCGGCCATGTTGATCCCTGTGCCATCGTCCGTCACCGTGACGTGCAAGTAATCCCGTTCTACCCAAACCTGAATCCAAACAGTGCTCGCATGGGCATGTTTCTTGATATTGTTGAGCGCTTCCTGCACAATGGCAAAGACCGTGCCGCTGGCCTGTGAGGTCAGCTTGAAATCGCCGGTCGAGAGTTCGAGATACAGGGCATAGGACTCGTGGCGGCGCAGTTGTTCTGCATAGACGGCAATCGCGGCAGCCAAGCCCTGGGTCTCCAGAATCACCGGGCGTAGCTGAAACAAGAGCTGGCGAATCTCCCGGTTGGCCTGGCGTGTCAGATCATCCAGATAGGCCAATTCACGCGGCAACAGCTCTGGCCGTGAGGCGGCCGTGCGCTTGACCACCTCCATGTTCATAATCATCGCCGACAACACCTGGGCCGTGCCGTCGTGCAGGTCGCGCACCAGCTCGTGACGCACCTTCTCGTGAACCGCAATGATGCGGTCACGCTCCTCCCGCAGGTCGGTGTACAGGTTGGCATTGTCCACCGCCACACCGATCTGCTGACTGATGGAGGTCAGCAGGGCCAATTCTTCGGCGCTGAAATGGCGCGTGCGCCGCACCATGACCGACAGCACGCCACGCACCCGCCCGCGCGAACGAACAGGCAGAATGGCCGCCCCGCGCAAACCGGTGCGGGCCAGAATTTCCTTCGATTCCTCGCCGACACGGGCATCAGCCGCCAGGTCATGGACGACAACCATCTCGCCGCTGGCCGCCACGCTTCCCTGCAAACCCGAGCCGACGGCAACTTTGCGGGGCAACATCTGCAGATTCCGGTCGAAGCCATACACCGTGCGCAGGTCCAGGTTTTTGCCGCTGCTGTCCAGCAGGGCAATGCTGCCTGCGTCGGCGCGCACCACGGTCAGCACATTGGTCAGCGCCGCTTCCAGCATCTTGTCCAGGTCGAGCGATTGGCTGAGGGTGGCGGCAACCTGGTTCAAGGCGGTCAGCTCGCTCACGCGTTGCTGCTCACGTGCGAAGAGTTGGGCATTGGCCACGGCTACCGCCGCCTGCGTGGCCAGCGCGCTCACCCATTCCTGGTCTTCCTGGGTGAAGGGCTGATTGTTGCGCTTGTTGACCACTTCGAGCACACCGACGATGCGCGCATTGGCCTGTAGTGGTACACACAGAATCGAGCGTGTCAGAAAACCGGTAGCCTGGTCAACCGACTTGGTGAAACGGGGATCGTTGCGCACATCGTTGACGATGACCGCCTGGCCGCGGCGCAGCGTCCAGCCGGCCACGCCTTCGTTGATGTTCATACGCTGTTGGCGTAGTTCGTGCTCTTTTTCGCCTACCGGCACCGCGAAGATCAACTCCTGTTGATCTTCATCTATCAACAGCAGCGCCGCACCCTCGGCGTCGAGCATACTGGCGGCCAGGTTGGTGGTTTCGCGCAGCACGTCGGCCAGGTCCAGCGACGAGGCGATAGACTGGCCCACTTCTTGCAGGAGGTTGAGCTGCGTCAAGCGCCGCTGCGATGACTGGAGCTCGGCCGATAGCGCCGCCAGTTGACCGACGGTGCCGGCCAGGGCACTCGCCGTATCCGCCAGCGGCCCGTTCATCTCTGCCAGGCTGCCGTAGACAAGGCTCAAGCCACCCTGGATCACCGGGCCATCCTCAAGCAGTATTTGCAGCATGGGAATGCCGGCGGTGGTCATCGGCTCCAACGGTGTGGGTGTGGACAAGGATTGATCGGCGCTGGGTACCCAATGGCTCGCCGTCAGGACGGTGTCTTCCCAGGCGTCAATCAGCAGACCGGTAGCGAGCGGGATCACCCCATGACGGAAACGGGTGGGCGGGCGCTCCAACACCATCGAGCCGCCCTGGGCGCCGCACACCTGGCACAGCCACGGCAATGCCTCGCGCCAAAGCGCCACCGTACCGCTTTCGCGCGCCACGCGGCTGAGTCTGGCCAGGATATTCGTGTGGGAGGGAGTAGTTATGGGCGTCATAGGCTTCCAAGCGGGGAGAACTGTGCGGCAATCATCGGGCACCCTCATTATAACAGGCGATTGGCTGCGTGACAAGAGACCCTGCTGAGAGCGTCACGGGTTTGTGGGAGTGCAGGCGTCCCGCTCGCAGCGTCGCGGGCCGGTCATGTCCCCAAACGTGTGATGCTCACCCATGCTGCAAGCATCCTGCGGCGCTTAGTGTGGGCTGACTGCGGCCAGACAACCGCAGTCAACCTTACCAAGTCGGGATGTCTGAGCATCCTCTGCCTGGATATGCAAGAACAAGGACGTCCGGCGCCAGCAAAGGTTGCGTATGCGTTACCGGTAAAGTGTTGGACTTTCTGCCCCGTTTGCTGTATACTCACGCCAGAATCGCAACACACGTAGAATGGATGAAGCGTAGAATGGATGGAGCGTATGCCCGAACTGTGGAAGGTTGATCTGCACTGTCATAGCTGGTTTTCACGCGATTGCCTGATGAACCCGCGTGCCATCATCGAGACCGCACGGGTGCGCGGCCTTGACAAGCTGGCTATCACCGAGCACAACAACGTAGAGGGCGCCCGTTACCTCAAGCGCCTGGCGCCCGATCTGATCATCATTGGCGAAGAGGTCAAGAGCAGCGCCGGCGAATTCATCGCCTACTTCGTGCAGGAGGAAGTACCCAAGGGCTTGTCGCCTGAGGAGACCTTGGCCCGCCTGCGCGAACAGGGCGCCGTGATTAGCATCCCGCATCCGGCCGACTCGTTTCGCCGCTCCGCGCTGGGCGAAGCGAACGCACGGCGCTTCATTGATCAGGTAGACGCCATCGAGGTCTTCAATGCCCGCTGCCTCTACCGTGACGACAACGACGCAGCGCTGGCGCTGGCGCGGCGCTATGGCAAACTCATCACGGCCGGCAGTGATGCGCACAGCCTGGGCGAAATCGGCCATGGCTACCTTCTCATGCCGCCGTTCGCCGATGAGCGCGCCAGTTTTCTGCACAGCCTCAGCCAGGCGCAGGCCCTGGGCGCATTGAGCGGGCTGTGGCCCCATTTTGCCAGCACCTACGCCAAATGGAATAAGCGCCTGACCGGCTTCGAACCGCCGGCCTGATCTCGGCGTCGGTCGCCATGCGTGCCTGTTGACCACCGCCCTCGGCTCCTATCTTCCTGTCGCCGCGTTGATCCTGGTGAGACCGTGATTCATTCTGTTGAGGCCGCAACCTGATGTTGATTGCCATCCCTGCATCCCTGCTCGCCGCCCTGGTGCCCACCGTGCTCTATACCCTGCTCGTCTGGTGGGCCGACCGCCACGAGCGTGAGCCTCTGCCCTTGCTGTTGACGGTCTTCTTCTGGGGCGCTGTGCCGGCCGTAGTGGCCGCCCTGGTGATCGAGGGAACCTTCGACAGCGCCTCGCAGCGCATGCTCGATCGGACCGTCATTGGCGGCGCGGCCTCTACGGCGTTGGTGGCGCCCATCGTGGAGGAGGTTCTCAAGGCCCTGGCCTTGCTGGCCGTCGCCACTTGGGCTGCGCGCGAGTTCGACGGCATCCTCGACGGCATCGTCTACGGGGCCGTCATCGGTTTCGGCTTCGCCATGACCGAGAACGTGCTCTATTTCATCGGCGCGTTCGCTGAGCAGGGCTGGGGCTGGTGGGCCGTGGTGGTCATGCTGCGCGCCTTCGTCTTCGGATTCAATCACGCCTTCTTCACCGCGTGTACCGGGATCGGTTTTGGCCTGGCCGCGCTGAGCCGACGGCGCGTCGCCCGCTGGCTGTTTCCTGTGCTTGGCCTGGCCGCGGCCATTTTCTTTCACGGGCTGCACAACCTGGGCGCTGAGTTGGCCGATGTCACCATCCTGCCGTTTTTCGTCGGCGTGCTGGCTGATTGGGGCGGCTTCTGGCTTCTGGTTCTGATCGTCATCCTGACATGGGACAATGAGCGCCGCTGGCTGCGCGACGGCTTGGCGGACGAGGTCGGCATCTTGCTGCAGCCACAAGAATATCAGGCCATGCTGACGTTCAGCGCCCGCGCCGTGCGTCGCCTGGCTATGCTGCCGCTGTGGCGGGCCGGCGCGCCGCGGCGTGTTGCGTTGTTTCAGCGCCAATTGGTTGACCTGGCCTTCATCAAGACGCGCCTGCGCCGCGTGGAGCAGACCGACGCGGCGCAGGCCGATGACCTGCGCCGCCGCGCGGCCCAATTGCGCACGCAAATCATGGCCTTGCGCCCCGATCTGGCGCCTGTCATTGACCCGATATCTGCCGGCTCTTGACCCAAACGCCCCCAAACCTAAACTATCCACGAGGAATTCATGTTCAAAGATCCGACCGCAGCCCGTGCTCAGTTGAGTGAGCAACGTTACATCGCATCGGATGCCATTGCCACGGTGCTCTATCTTGCCGAGCAGTTGGGCAAACCGGTGCTGGCCGAAGGCCCGGCCGGCGTCGGCAAGACCGAATTGGCTAAAGCCTGGGCTGCTGCCAGCGGACGCCGCTTGATCCGCCTGCAATGCTACGAGGGCCTGGATGAAACCAAGGCCCTGTACGAGTGGGAATACGCCAAGCAGATGCTCTACACGCAACTCCTGCGCGACAAGCTGTCCAATCTGCTGGCCGACGCCCAGACTCTGGTCGAGGCCGCCGACCGCCTGGCCCTGGAAGATGACGTCTTCTTCTCGGAACGCTTCCTGCTGCCGCGCCCGCTCCTGTTGGCGCTCACCTCGCAGGAACCGGTTGTGCTACTGATTGATGAAATTGATCGCGCCGACGCGGCCTTCGAGGCGTTTCTGCTCGAAGTGCTGAGCGATTTCCAGGTCAGCGTGCCAGAACTGGGCACGGTGACCGCAGTGCATCAACCGATGGTGGTGTTGACCAGCAATAACACGCGCGAACTGAGCGAGGCGCTCAAGCGGCGTTGTCTCTACCTCTTCCTCAGCTACCCCGACCTGGAAAATGAGCTGGCCATTGTGCGCTTGAAAGTGCCTGACCTGGCGCCGCAGTTGGCTCGCCAGGCCGTGGACATGGTGCAGCAGATGCGCCAGATGGACCTCAAGAAACGCCCGAGCATCAGCGAGACACTCGATTGGGCCAAAGCCCTGGTCACGCTCAACGCCAAGCACATTGATCAAAAAATGTTGGACAGCACGCTGACGGTGCTGCTCAAACACGAAGCCGATGTGCTGCGGGTGCAGCGCGGGTTGCCCAGCAGCGCCAGCAGCACTGACTTCCAGCCGCGTCCATCGGGCAAGCGCCGGCAAGGGTGGGACAACTAGGCCCGTTGGTTCGGAGGGATTAGTTAGAGGGATTAGTTAGAGGGATTAGTTAGAGGGATTAGTTAGAGGGATTAGTTAGAGGGATTAGTTAGAGGGATTAGTTAGAGGGATTTTAGATGGAAGAACGCATGGTGGAATTCATCGCCGGCTTGCGCACGTCCGGCGTGCGTATCTCCGTGGCGGAGAGCGCCGATGCCTTTCGCGCTGTGGAAACCCTGGGCGTCCAGGATCGTGACCGCTTTCGCATCGCGCTGCGGGCCACGCTCGTCAAAGAGCCTCAGGACCTGGCGACGTTCGAGCGGCTGTTCCCACAATTTTTTGGCCTGGGCGGGCCGCCGCTGCTGGACGCCACCCAGGACTTGTCAAATGCCGATTTGCAGCGCCTGGCCCAGGCCATCCGTCAGTTCACCGGCAACGTGCGCCAGCAACTGGAGCGCCTGCTGCGCGGGGAATCGCTGACGCAAGCAGAACTGGAGGAGTTGGGCCAGATGGTCGGGCTGAACCATGCCACGCACCCGTATCAACAGCCCTGGCTGACCAGCCGACTGCTGCGCGCCGCGGGGCATGATGAGGTGAAAAAGGCGCTCAAGGAACTGTGGGAGCTGCTGGATCGGATGGGCATGACTAAGCGTTCCCTGGATCGTCTGCGCCAGTTGGTGCAGGCCAACCAGGACGCGCTGCGCCAGCAGGTCAGTCAACATGTGGGTGCCAGCATTGTGCGCAATGCGCTCAATGAGCCGCGGGAGGCGCAGCGCAACGACGATCTCTTACAGCGCCCCTTTCAATCGCTCAGCGAGCGCGAAGCGGATGAACTGCGCAAGCAGGTGCAGCGCCTGGCCGCGCAGTTGCGCAGCCGGGCCGCCCTGCGCCAGCGGCGCGGCCGGGTCGGTCAGTTGGATGTCAAACGCACGCTGCGCACCAATCTGAAGTATGGCGGGGTGCCGTTGGAGTTGAAATACCGCCGGCGCCAGATCAAGCCGAAGATTCTGCTCATCTGCGATGTCTCAACCTCCATGCGCTCCGTGGTTGAGTTCATGCTGCGCCTGATGTATGACCTGCAAGACCAGGTGGCGCAGGCGCGCTCCTTTGCCTTCATTGATGACATTCAAGAGATCACGGCCGACTTCACGGAGTTCCGCCCTGACGTGGCGATTGAGCATGTGCTGAATCGTTTGCAGCCCGGCTCCTACAACACCGACCTGGGCCAAAGCCTGCTGCACTTCCAGCGCGACTTCCTGGATGCCATTGACCACCGCACCACGGTCATCATCGTGGGCGATGGGCGCAACAACTACAACAACCCTGAACTTGAGGCTTTCGGCGACATCAAGCGGCGGTCGCGGCGGCTGGTTTGGCTGACGCCTGAATCGTCGTTGCTGTGGGGCAGCGGTGACAGCGACATGCTGCGCTACCTGCCCTTCTGCAGCGCCGTGTTCGAGGTCAACAACATGGCCAGCCTGGCCGAAGCCGTGGATCGCCTGCTGACTACCCACTGAGAGGGAAACCATGAGGCTACGAGACCGAATCACAAGCGGCATTCGTGCCGTCTTTCATCACTTACTCGACCGCGACACGCACGTGCCAGAGGAAGATCGCCTGGCGACCGACATTGAGGTGGCGCAGGCGCGGCTGGCACAGCAACAAGAACTGTGGGTTGACACCAACGCCCGCCAGCAAGAGGCGGCAACAGCCTGGCAGCAGGCCCAGGCGCGTGTGGCTGAGGTGCAGCAGCGCCTGGACGCCGCGACGCGCGCGGGCAATTCCGTGGAAGCCGAGTCCTTGCAGGCCGAGTGTACGCAGATGCAGACCCTGGCGCAGGAACTTGGTCGGCACGTCACCCGACTGCGCCAGTCAGCAGCTGAGCTGCAGGCCGAAGAACGTGCGTTGCAGCAGCGCATCGCACGCGGCCGTCAGCGCCTGGCAAAACTGGCGCAAGAGGCCGCGCGTGCGCCCGCCGCGGTCAGCGCAGCGCCCGCGCCGTCCGCGGCCACGACCGCCAAGCCCGCGCACCCGCCCGCTGCTGTGCCGACTACCGAGCAAGCGCCTCCGCCGCCAGACCTGGCCGCGCGCATCCAACGGTTGGCGCTGGGTGAGCAAGGAGAAAAACCACCACCGCCCGCGTCGGCCGAGCGCAGCGAGAGGCCTTGAGCACGCCTATTCCTGCTGATAGTCTTTGACCCCGCGCTCCACATCGCGGTCGCTGTCGCGTTTGGCAATCGCCTCCCGTTTGTCGTACTGCTTCTTACCGCGCACCAGGCCCAATTCCACTTTGGCCCGGTTGCTTTTGAGATAAATACGCAGAGGTACCAGTGTCCAGCCCCGTTCGGCCACGCGACTCGCCAGCTTGTTGATCTCGCGCCGATGCAGCAACAACTTGCGTTCGCGCAGCGGGTCATGGTTCTCACGGTTGCCGCCCGCCCAGGGTGAAATGTGAACGTTCAGCATCCAGATTTCGCCCTGGCGAATGACCGCATAGCCATCTTTCAGATTGCACTGCCCAGCGCGCAGCGACTTGATCTCCGTGCCGACCAGGGCCAAACCCACCTCGTAGGTCTCTTCGATCGAATAATCGTGGTGCGCCTTGCGATTGGTCGCCAGCGTGCGGTTGCGTTGATCTTCGTTCTTCGTCACCAATTTCTCCCCTTACTCACTATTGCGCGCGCAGGTATTCGACGGCCCTGTCCAACTGCGGGTCGCGGCCGGCGCTGCGATCCTGTTCGCTCAGTTCGATGGGGATGTCTGGCTCCAGGCCAGTGCCGTGGATGCCGCGGCCTTTGGGGGTGAACCAGTGGGCGATGGTGACGCGCAGCATGGAGCCATCACTCAAGGTCTGCGGCAGTTGCACGGAGCCTTTGCCAAAGGTCTTGGTTCCCACCAACGGCCCGCGCCCGGCGTCCTGAATCGCGCCGGCCACGATCTCGCTGGCGCTGGCCGAACCTTCATTGACCAGCACCGCCAGCGGAACTCCGATAGCCAAGCCGCCGGTGCGCACGCTGAAGTGCTCCTCGCTGCCATCCTTCTTCCGTTCGATCAGGATGTCGCCTGCGGCCACAAACTGACTGCCAACCTCCACCGCGACATCGAGCAGGCCGCCGGGATTGCCGCGCAGGTCCAGGATCAGGCCCACCGGCTCCTGATCGAGCAGCTCCTTCAGCGCCGTCTTCAGACGCTCCGGCGCTGGCCGGCTGAACTCCTGTAGTTTGACATAACCGATGTTGCCTGCCAACATCTTCGATTCCACCACAGGAATCTCGATGCGCGCCCGCGTCACGCTGATCTCCAGCGGTGCGTCCTCGCCCTCGCGGCGGATGGTCAGGATGACGGTGGTGCCGCGTGGCCCGCGAATGTGCGAGATGATCTCGGTCAGGCTGAGGGGACCGATATCCTGGCCGTCCACCGCAGTGATGATGTCATTGCGCCGCACCCCGGCCGTGGCCGCCGGAAAACCAGGGTAGACTTCGACGATGCGTGCGCCTTTGTCGTCCTCGGTCTTGTCAACCTGCGCGCCGATGCCCTCGAAGCTGCCATCCAGGGAGTCCTCGAAGCGTTGCGCCTCGTCAGCCGTCATGAAGCTGGTAAAACGATCGTCCAGGCTGCTGACCACGCCTCGAATGGCCGCATATTGCAGATTCTGGCCGCTGGGCACGTCGCCGTAGAAGCCATCCTGTAACAGGGTCATGGCCTCCCAGAACAGCTTGAGTTCCTTGTCCTGCGCGGTGATCGTGCCCGCCGGTTGCGGCGCCCGTTGCGGTGTGGCCGAGGGGGCTGGTCTGGGGGTGGGGAGCATGGCGGGCGGCGCCTGGGTGGCCGCGGGAATCGCGGTGACGCGCGGCGCCTCGACGACGGCTGCCGGTGACTCCTGCGGCGCGGCGGGGGCAACCACGACCGCGGGCGCAGTCCAGCGCCCCAGCCCAAAGCCGGTGGCCAGCCCGGCCATAAAGGCAGTGGTGGTTAGCGCCACAACCAGGCAGCCGGCCAGCAACCAGCGTGTGAAGTTAGATGAAGTCATTGCCAGATTCCTCGCCAGTCCACGCCGGTGGACTTCGTCATGGTTGCAGCGACTTGCAGTCGCCCAAGCCTCAGTCTCATGGTTTATCGAACCAGGCCAGCGCAGCGTCCAGAACCGGATCGCCGCCGGCTGCCGCGTCACCAGTGACCACCGGCACGTCGGGCGTCAGGCCCTTGCCGTCAATCTGCTGATAGGCCGGTGTGAACCAGCGTGCGGTCGTCACGTGCAGGGATGAACCATCGCGCAGATCGAACACGAGCTGCACCGAGCCTTTGCCAAAGGTCTTGGCCCCGATGATCGGCGCGCGTTTGGCGTCTTGCAGGGCGCCGGCCACAATTTCAGCGGCGCTGGCGGTGCCCTCATCAGTCAGGACGACCAGGGGCAGATCCCGCGCCACGCCAGCGCCGCGCACATCGTACGTCGTCTCGCTGTCCGCGTGCCGTTCATTGAGCACACGTCCACTGGCGAGGAACTGGCTGGCGACATCTACGGCCGTCTCCAGCAGGCCGCCGGGGTTGTGTCGCAGATCCAGGATCAGGCGCTGCGCGCCCTGCCCGCGCAGGTCGTTGATCGCGTCTTTCAGTTCCTGCACGCTGCGTTCACCAAAGATGTGCAGCGCCACGTAGCCGGTGCGGGGGTCATTTTCCAACAAGCGCCACTCCACAGACGGGTTTTCGATCTCTTCACGCGTGACGACGAGGTCAAACGGCTGGTCGGCGCCGACGCGCCCGATGCGCAGCGTCGTTTGGGTGCCGACCTCGCCGCGCACCATGTCCACCACTTCGTCACGATTTTTGCCGCTGACGCTCTTGCCGTCCACGGCCAGCAGCTCGTCGTTGGCCTGGATGCCCGCCTTCTCGGCCGGTCGTCCCGGCATGGGGGTTAGAAAGACCTGGCCGGTGGTGCTGACTGCCACGTACGCACCGATGCCGCCAAAGCGCCCGCGCAGTTGATCTTTTTCCCGTGCCCGCGGCTGCGGCTCGATGAAAACGGTGTACGGATCTTGATAGGTCTCCACCAGGCCGCGGATGGCCCCGTACACCTGCGTGGTCTCGGCCGGCGGCTGGCCCAGAAAATTGTCGCGCAGCAGGCGCTGGGCATCGGTGAGGATCGTCACCGAACCTGGCGCGTCACTGGCTGTCCCGGACGCGCGTGTCAGCAGCCAGTGCGCGCCGAAGCCGGCCGCGAAGGCCAGGAAGAGCAGCGCCGTGAACATGAACAACCCGCTGAGCATCTCGCGCGAGCGCCATGAAAAAGTTGGACGTGATGGTTCGTTCAAGGTGACATCACCATGGGCAGAATGACGTTTGTCCACCATGACCGTTGCCGGCTGCGTGGGGACACCGAAGCGAGAGTATAGCATCAATCGGGCGGCCAACCAAATGACTTCCGGGCGAGCGAGGTTGGCGGATTTTTGCCACGAATTGCACGAATTGACACGAAGGCAGAAGCTCGATTCGTGCAAATTAGTGAAATTCGTGGCAGAGACAGATGGGCGGCTCCTTGCCACATAGAACGCAAAGAGCGCAAAGACGTCGCCAATCTGCGAATCTTCTGCCGTTGCTTTGTGTTCTATGCGTTCCTTGTGGTCAATCGTCTGCCCAATTCGGAATTGCTACGCCCAAATTTTGCCTCTTGACAGAGCGCCGCGCGCTCTCTCCCGCCCGCGACCTCCTTCAGCAGTCAGGAAAATGTCCCTGACCCCATCCGTTTTCGATTGCTGCACGAAAGGAGTCCGTTGTTATGTTACGCTGGTGTTCCTCACTATTTCATCTCTCTTCACCACACCTTCCTGTCTCGCGGCCGGCTCGCGCCGCGCCTGTCGTCGTTGGTTCATCTGTTGGTGGTGTGCAGTCTGCTCTTTTCCACGGCGGCTGCTGCTACCCCCCCCCCCCCAGATAAATACCGCTGCTAAATTCATGTCCCCTGATCCCAATTTCGATCTCATTTCCGACCCCGGTGCGACGCCGGCGCCTTCGGTCGTGCAGTTGACGCTGGCCGCGGCGCCGCAGGAGGTGGAGCCGGCGGGCGTCATCACCTACACCGTGGTCATCACCAACACCCTGGCCGACCGCGACCTGGGCGGGCTGGTGGTGAGCGACACCCTGCCGCTGGAATTGGCCTATTGGCCGGCCGGGGAGGGGAATTTCAGCTACCTGGAGGCCGAACGCCGACTGGAATGGGTCATCGGTCAACTGGCCGCGGGCGCGACGCTGACCGGCACGTTCCAGGCGCAGGCGCTGGGCGCGGTCAGCGGGCAGGTCATCACCAACACGGTCGCCATCGTGAGCGAGGAGGTGGGCGCGGGGGTGCAGGCCAGTGCGGCGATCACGATCACCGCGGCGCCCTGCCTGGGCGAGGACTGTGCGCCGACGCCCACGGCCGAACCGCCGACCGCCACGCCGACGGTCGAGCCGCCGCCCTGCCAGGATGAGGAGTGTACGCCGACGCCGACGGCCACGGAAGAACCGCCGACCGCCACGCCGACGGCGACGCCCACGGAAGAGCCACCGCCCTGCCAAGACGAGGAGTGTACGCCGACGCCGACGGCCACGGCAACGCCGACGGCCACACCGCCGCCCTGCCAGGATGATGAGGGGTGTACGCCAACGCCGACGGCGACGCCTGGGCTGGATGAGGTGTGGTTGACGCCGGGCGAGGGCGGGGTGCTGCTCAGTGCGGATGGACGGGTGCAGGTGGAGGCGCGGCCGGGCGCGGTGAGCCAACGGACGCTGCTGCGCTATCTGCCGCAGCCGCGGGTGGGCGAGACGCCGGCCTGGCTGACGATGCACTTTGGCCTGGAGGCACAGGATGAGCAGGGCGCGGCGGTGACAGCGTTCGAGAGCCTGGTCAGTTTGACCTATCGCTTCCCACCGAGCGCGGCGCTGACGGAGACCATCCGCCTGTACCGGTGGGAGGATGCGGCCGAGGCGTGGCAGGTGCTCGACAGCGAGATGGGTGTGGCCGGTCGGCAGTTGACGGCGCGGCTGGACGGCCCTGGGCTGTTTGGCCTGGGCGCACCGGCATCGCTCAGCTACGGTGCGCAGCATCTGCCGACGGTGCATGGGTTCGTGACCGACGAGTGGAGCGGCAACAGCAGCCTGGGCTATCCGCTGGCGCTGCCGCCGGGGCCGGGCGGGCTGGGCTTGAATCTGAGCCTGGGCTACAGCAGCGAAGGGGTGAACAGTATCCGCCAGGGGTCGTCGTCGTATGATATTACGGCCACCGTCGAACCCACAGCGACACCGGGGAACACGCCAACGCCAACCGCAACGCCACAACATGTGAATCAGGATGCATTGAATGCGATCACGTTCAATCGCCAGGCCAGTTTCGTGGGCTGGGGGTGGTCGCTGAACGGCCTGGGGCAGGTGACAATGTCTCTGGCGCAGGATGGGACGCCGGCCCGGGCATTCCTGGGGTATGCGGGCGGCGGGTTCGAGCTGAAACAAACGACGGATGGCTGGCAGACCGAGCCGCAGAGCTTCGTGCGCATTGCGCATGCGGGGAACCTGGATAGCGGGAACAAATGGGAGGTGTGGTCGCCAGACGGCGTCAAGTACACGTTTGGCGGCGTCACGGGCAGCAATGCCACCTGGGCCAACGGTTCAGCCTGGATCATCAAAAACAGCAGCGCAACGACCTGGGTCACGGCGACGGTCAAGGGAGTCAACTGGGTTTACCAGACCGACACGACCAACACCCTGGGGACGAGCAGTCAGAAAACGACCTACGAATACCAGGTGGCGAGCCAGAGTAATGTGCAGTACGGCAACGTGACGGCTGTGCGCACTTACAGCAACACGGTGGGAACGCTGTACCGCTCGCAGGAGATGATCTACTTCCCGGCCAACACGAGTGGCAGCGTCTACATCGTGAACCGGCCGGCGCAGCAGTTCCTGAAAGACGCAACGGGCGCGTGCAACGGGGAGACGCGCTATTTCTATGACAACAAGACATCCTACGCACAGACGCCGAGCAAGGGGGATGTGACGAAGGTGCGGGTGGCGCAGACGAGCTGCGGGGGTAGTTGGGCGGACACGGGATACTTCTACGACGACTGGGGTAATTCGAAGATCGTGACCGACACGCTGGGCCACGTGACCACGACCGCTTACGATACGACGGCCGGCGCCTGGCCGATGCTGTACGCCTTGCCGACGAGTATGATTGCGCCGCTCGTAGGGACAACCACCTACGCCTGGGACAAGGTGCTGGGGCAGGTGACGAGCGTGACGGACCCGAACCTGGCGACGACCAGCTACAGCTACGATCAGTGGGGGCGGCAGACGCAGATGATCAAACCCGGCGACGATGCGACCAACCCGACGCTGCGCTTGACCTACACCCACTACGCCGGCGCGGGGTCGCCGTACTGGGTGAAGCAGGAGCAGAAGGAGAGCGGGAGTTCTTACCTGGAGAGTCGCACCTTCTACGACGGCATGGGGCGAGTGGCGCAGACGCAGGGGGAGGCGGCGAGCAGCAGTCAGAGCATCCTCGTCAACACGCAATACCAGCCGTTGGGGGTGCTGCGAACGAGCGTACCCTACACCTACACCGCGGCGTTGGGCGGGTACCGGGCGCCAGACTGGGCGCAACCACAGGCGGCGTATCAGTATGACAGCCTGGGCCGCGTGACGCAGGTGACCCAACCGGACGGCACGACGGTCAAGAGTTTCTACCAGAATCGGCAGACCGCGGTGCTGGATGCGCTGAACCGGCAGACGATTTCGGAGACCGACGCGGTGGGACGGCTGTACAAGGTGCAGCAGTACCAGGCCACGGTCAATGGGCAACCCGACTGGGGCGCGACGGTGTATGCAAAGGCGACCTACTTCTATGACATCGGGGATCGGCTGACGCGGATGATTGGGCCGGACAACGCGGTGACCGATATCACCTACGATCTGTTGGGGCGCAAGACGAGCATGAGCGACCCGGACATGGGCGCGTGGAGTTATGCCTACGATGCGGTCGGGAATCTGCAGACGCAGACCGATGCCCGGAACACGGTGTTGTGGTTTGGTTACGACGGGCTGAACCGGCTGACGCAGAAGCGGTTGACGAATGGGAACGGAACGTTGCTGGCGAGCTACACCTACGACGATACCGGCAGCGGCAACAAGGGCAAGGGCCGGCGCACAGGGATGAGCGCCGGCTCCGGCAGCGCGAGTTGGACCTACGACGGCCGCGGGCGGATGGTGCAGGAGAGCAAGGTCATCAGCGGCACGCTAGGCGGGACATTCGTCACGCAGTGGAGTTACGACTCGGCCGATCGGATGACCAGCCTGACCTACCCCGGCGGTGAGGTGGTCAACTACACGTACGCGGCACAGGGTTTGGTGAAGACCGCCATCGGTACGAATACCTACGTTGGCGACACAGCCTACAATGTGCTGGGCCAGGTGGAACTGCGCAGGCTTGGGAGCACCGCCGGCATCCTGACCACCGACTACAGCTATCGCAGCGATAATTTTCGCCTGCAATGGCTGCGCACAGGGACAGCCAGCCCGTACGAGAGCCTGCAAAAGCTGGAGTATGCCTATGATGCGGCCGGCAATGTGGACTGGATCAAGGATTACAAGATCGGCAATCCACAGTTGCAGGATTTCACCTATGATGCGCTGAACCGATTGACCAACGCGGTGGCGAGCGGCGGCACGAATGGCAATTACAACAGCGAAACCTATGGCTTCGATCCCAACGGCAACCTGACGAGCAAGGCGGGCGTGAGCTACACCTACGGCGCGCAGGCAGCGGACTGTCCCGATGGCATCTTGACCCTGCTGGGCAAGCCGCATGCGGTGGTGACGGCGGGCAGCAACAGCTATTGCTACGACCAGAATGGCAACATGCGGCGGCGCAAGATTGGGGCCAGCACTTACACCCTGGGCTACGACGCTGAGAATCGGCTGACGAGTGTCAGCGGTGCGGCCACAGCCAGCTTTCTCTACGATGCAGACGGCGCCCGCGTGCAGGCGACATTTGGCAGCGGCGAGAGCGCCAGCATCACGAACTATGTCAGCAAGCTGGTGGAGGTCAGTCCGATCTATCGTGAGGACTTCAGCGATGGGCAAGCGCAGGGCTGGAGCGCGAGCAGTGGGGCATGGGCGGTGACGACCGGCGGCTACCGGCAGAGCGGAACCGCCAACAACACCAACGCGTACCGGGCGCAGACGCAGAACCAATTGCTGGTCTATCGGTGGCAAGCGACCTTTACCAGCGGCGTGAATGCGGGGATGTACCTGTTGGCGAGTGCGACCACGGGTGCGGAACGGGGGAACAGCTACCGGGTGTGGCAGGATGCGACCTCGGTCAAGATCTACGAAAGCACCGGCAACACCGCCACGCAGCGGGCCAGTTTCACGGCGAGCAATACGGCCGGGCAGACGCACAGCTACCAGGTGATCTACGATCCGTTGACGGGCAAGGTGCAAGTGTGGCGAGACAACGTCTACCTGGGGAGTTGGACTGACACGACGCCGCTCCTCAGCGGGAGCTACCTTTCGCTGCGCACCGATGCGTCCAACGTGCTGTTCGACAATTTGGTGGTGTCGGAGGTGGTGAAGTATTACCAGGCGGGTGGTCAGCGGGTGGCGCTGCGCAAGAACGGTGCGGTGAGCTACCTGTTCGGGGATCACCTGGGCAGCACCAGCGTGACGGCGGACGCGACCGGGGTGCGCACGGGGGAGTTGTGGTACAAGCCGTGGGGTGAGAATCGAGGGACGCCCTATCAGACGACGCCGACGCAGCGACGCTTCACCGGGCAGGTGCTGGACGAGGTGGCGGGCGGGTTGTATTTCTACAACGCGAGATACTACGACAACGCAAAGGGAAGTACTGTTTCACAGTTGGCGAACCTCAACTCTCAATGCATGGGATGTGGAGTTCCTGCAATTGCCGGCGCACCATCAGTAGCACGTATGAGCGATCAAGTCAATCGTCTCAAGGCCATGGCTATCTTTGCCTGGAAAGTCCGCCAGGGTGGTGAGTGGGATCCTAAGCCCAAGTTAGTCGCCGAATTTCGCGGCAGCAAAATCTCTCCTTATTGGGCCGCATTAGGTGAGGTCGAGTACTACTACGATGTTTGGGGAAACATCGAATATGGTTACCTGGGAACAGCATCGGCTTTCTCGGGGGATGCATTGCTCGAAGGCGCGGGCGCCGAACAAATCGGGAGCAGCCTCGGTTATACGGTAAAGGAGCGTAGTCTCGAATACTTGCCTCGACGAACTTCAGGAGTTCAGGGCTGGCGTGCATTCGACGATCCCGCAGATCAGATAGGCATCCAGATCGGTATTGACCTGTGGAACACCTACAACCTGACGCTCACCCCGATGGACATCATCGATGCGATCGAGCGCACGCCTGGCTTGGCAATCCGGTAGTTGCTCCTAGACAGCAGGGAGGCCAACATGAGAAAGCTAGCTGGAATTACTACAGTTCTAATCCAAGCTGTGGCATTGTTGATCGGTTTGACAAGTTGTGGAGCGCGCTCCATACGGGTGCCTGCTGAGGACCTGCTTATTGATGATCTATCCCTGTTTCCAACCGGGTGGACTGTTGATTTACCACCTTTTTCGGCGCGAGATCGTCTAGACATCTTAATGGATCAGGGAGCAATCGATTTTGCTGATGTGGGATTCGCTTCGCCAGATGACCATCTCGACTTTCTGGGTGCTAATCAAGTCATATGGAACTTTGAAAGCAGTGTTGAGGCTGTTTGGGAATTCCGTAGGAGGTTCCGACCTCCAGACTCTTCCTTTTCTATCGAACAACTGGGAGGAGCGGCCTATCACAGCGAAGTGGCCGACCGATTTCGACTATACTGCACGCTCCAAGAGCTGACTCTCCAAATCAAAGGCGAAGAAAGGTGGACAGCCTGTACGGCTATTGGGCAGTACGGTGAGTATATTTCCCAATTTACTGCAGTTGTTGGAAACGAATACAATATGTCCCCGGCGGACTTTGAGCGTATCCTCCGCGCCATTGACGAAAAGATTTCCACCAGCCTAGACAGCCACACCCCATGAACGCGACCAATGTCATCATCAACGGCGCAGGTGGCAGAATACCATGATTTCCTGGCGGCTGGGACGCCGAACTATGCTCCAGTACGGGGGTCTGGTGCGCCTTATGACGTTGGTCATTTCGATAACAGGCCGAGGTGACGCCATGAACACACGGAGATTGCGTTTGGCGGTCCTGACACTGACGACTTGCCTCGCTGTGGCTGTCTTGAGCTTCATCTGCACACCCGGCGCCCCGGCGCCGTTGCGGCCCTTTACCACTGAATCCATGCTGATGGATGCTACGCTGTTCCCTCCTGGCTGGAGTAATCGGCCCATCATTCCAACCGCAGACTCGCATGGCGCCCTGGAGCATCCGCGACGAGGCATGAGTGGAGACGGCGTAGTGGGTCATGAAATCTATCGTTACGAATTCGTGCGCAGTGCGCAGCGTGAGTACAAGCGTCAACTGGACGTGTTCTATTCTGGTAGACAGGCTAACGACGCCTGGGAGGAAAAGCCCGAATTGACAACACTAATGGATTTTGCAGACGAGGCGTATGTAGCCTGTGCAAGTTACATTGCGCCCAACACGGAAGGCGCCAAACTCTGCCATATGCTGGCGCGATATGGCGAGTTCGTCGTACGATTTTCGGCCCAGATTGCCCCCGCGGCGCCGCTGGCCCTTGACGAGGATGAGTTGGGCGAGTTGCTGGTCAAACTCGATGATCGGTGGGAGGCGGCGATGGCATCACTCCCGACGCCATCGCCGTGATCTACCATGAGTGGCGCAATCAGTCCGATTTTTGCCGCGAATTGCACGAATTGCCACGAAAGGCCCCCAAAAATTCGTGCAAATTAGTGAAATTCGTGGCAGAGAAAGCTGGACGGATTCTTGCCACGAATTGCACGAATTGACACGAAAAGGCCCTGGAATTCGTGTCATTCGTGGCTGATTCCGTCCTGCAACGGCAACATGACCGGGCGCACGGTGGGCGGCGTGACCTACACGCTGGTTTACGATGCGGAGAACCGGCTGCAGCAGGTGAAGCAGGGAAGCACGGTGTTGGCCAGCTACACCTGCGATGGCGGCAAGCGCGTCCGGCGATAGAGTGCCAGCGCGGGCGTCAGGATGAGGGCCGACATGGTCAGCGCCAGGCGCAGGGAGAAGTTGCCGACGGCGCCCACCACCGGCCCGCCGGCAATCTGCCCCATCGCATCCGCCTGGTTGACCATGGAGAGCACGGTGGCGCGCACGCCGGCATCCGCAGTCCCAATGTGCTGATTCGTCCAGATGGACAGGATCGGCCCCATCGTGCGGCGCAGCATCATGATCGCCACCAACGCAATCACCCCCAGCGCAAAACTGGGCGCCAGCGCCAGACCCAGGACGCCGGCCACGATGCCCGCGGTCATCCACCACAGCGTACGCGCAATCGCCCGATCGCTGCGCATGTCCAGGCGCCGCCGCACCACCTCAGCCGCGGCAATGCTCAGGATGAGCCAGGCAGCCCGAATCAGCCCAATCCAGACGATGGGCTGCCAGCCAAACACCTGGGGCAAGGTCAGGTTTTGTATCAGATGAATGGTCCACAGGCGATCCACGCCTTCGCTGAACGCGCCATTGATCATTCCCACCACCAGCAGGGTGAACAGCACCGGCCGTGAGCGCACAACCCGCCAGCCGCTGCGCGTGGTGTGGATCATCGTCTGCCAGGTGGTGTGATCCGCGCGCGACGTCGGCGTGAAGTGCTGTTCCGGCATCACCAGCGCCAGCCCCGCAGCCAGCGCGATCAGGCCGGCCCCGCCCAGCACAATGGGGAGCTGCAGGCCTCCAACCTGGGCGAGCAGCGTGCCACCGCCGATGCCGAGCAGCACCGCCAGTGAGCTGAGCTGCGTCGCCCGCAAGAAGGCCCGCCCCGCCTGTTCCTGACCAATCTCATCCACCAGCCAGGCCTCGGTTGCACCGCTGGTGAAGGTGTAGCCCAGTCCCCACACCACCTGCGCAACCAACAAGGCGCCGAACTGTGGTACCGCACCCTGAAGAATGAAACCGCAGCCCATCACGACATAACCGATGACCATGGAGAGGCGTCGGCTGTAGACATCGGCCACGACACCGGTCGGCACCTCGCCCAGGAAGGCGGTCGCTTCCAACACGGAGCCGACCAGCACCAGTTGCAGCGGGCTGAGGCCGACCATCGTCACCAGGTAGACGGAGCTGACGGTGAAGATCATCCCTTCCAGAAAAGCCACGGTGATCGTCAACACCAGGTAGAGCACGGTCGCGTTCATTTTGCGCATTTTGCGCATGGTCAGCATCTCCCCCGCAGAGCCGCGCCCACGGTCGCGGCGGTCACTGTCCATTGTCTTGGTAGGGCCGGGATTATAATGGGTAAGCTCATGCGCCGTCAAACCGCCTTGGGTCTGGGGTTGGAATCACCTCAACCGGCCTATGACCTGTGTGCGTGCTTCCTTGCACAATCCGCGCTTCTGACCTATAATGATGATGATCTGACCCGATTTGATCTCTTTTTTTATGTCCGAGGAGGAAAAATGACAAAGAAGTGGGTCTATTTGTTTAGCGAAGGCAACAAGGATATGCGCAACTTGCTGGGTGGCAAGGGCGCCGGCCTCGCTGAAATGACCAATGCTGGCTTACCGGTTCCGCCTGGTTTTACCATCACCACCGAAGCCTGTAACGCGTACTTTGATGCCGGCAAGGAGTTCCCCGCCGGCATGTGGGAGCAAACCCTGGAGGCGCTCAAAGTTGTCGAAGCGCAGACCGGCAAGCGCTACGGCGATCCCGCCAATCCGCTCCTGGTCTCCTGTCGTTCCGGCGGGCGTGTCTCCATGCCTGGCATGATGGACACGGTGCTCAACATCGGCTTGAATCCGCAAACCCTGGCCGGCATGGTGGGCTTGACCGGCAACGAGCGCTTTGCCTGGGACTCGTACCGCCGCTTGATCCAGATGTTCGGCAACACCGTCAAGGGTGTGGACCGCCAGAAGTTCGAGCATGCGCTGGAGCACCTGCGCGCGCAAGTGGGCGCCAAGACCGACGCCGACCTGACCACGGCCCAGCTCAAGGATGTGGTAGCCTCGTTCAAGGCCATCTACAAGGAAGCGCTGGGCGAAGATTTCCCGGACGATGTTTATGAGCAGATGAAGCAGGCCACTGCGGCCGTCTTCCACTCGTGGTTTGGGCGGCCGGCCATGGAGTATCGCAACTTCAACAAGCTGCCGCACGACTGGGGCACGGCCGTCAACATCTGCACGATGGTCTTTGGCAACATGGGCGACGATTCTGCCACCGGCGTGGCGTTTACCCGCAGCCCGGCCACCGGCGAAAAGCATGTCTATGGCGAATATCTGATCAACGCGCAGGGCGAAGACGTGGTGGCCGGCATCCGCACGCCGCATCCGATTGATGACATGGCCAAGGAAATGCCGAAGTCCTACGACGAATTCATCAAGATTTGCGACATGCTCGAACGCCACTACCGCGACATCCAGGACCTGGAGTTTACGGTGGAGCGCGGCAAGCTGTGGATGTTGCAGACCCGCGCCGGCAAGCGCACCGCGGCCGCCGCCGTCAAGGTGGCGGTTGATCTGACCAACGAAGGCATCATCACCAGGGAAGAAGCTCTCATGCGTGTGGAGCCGGGCCAGGTGGTGCAGCCCTTCTGCCGCGCTTCGACCCGATAGACCAGGATACTGCCAGGAAGGCCGGCCGCCTGGTGGCCAAGGGCCTCAACGCCAGCCCCGGCGCCGCTGTCGGGCATGCCACCCTGGACGCTGACCGTGCTGAGTCCCTGGCCAGCAAGGATTACCCCGTCATCCTGGTGCGCCCGGAGACCAACCCCGACGACGTGCATGGCATGTTGGTGGCCAAGGGTGTGTTGACGCAGCGCGGCGGCGCCACCAGTCACGCGGCCGTGGTGGCCCGTGGCCTGGGCCTGCCCTGCGTCTCCGGCTGCGAAGAACTACGCATTGACCTGGAAGCGCGCACCTTTGCTGCACGCGGCCAGACCATCAAGGAAGGCGACATCATCTCCATTGATGGCACCACCGGCGAAATCTTCACCGGCGCCATCAACCGGATTGATCCCAACTTCGACGAGGAAGTGGACCTCAAGACCCTGCTCGGCTGGGCCGACCAGGTCAAGCGCCTGGGGGTGTGGGCCAACGCCGACTACCCACGCGACGCCGTGCGCGCACGTGCCTTCGGCGCCGAGGGCATTGGCCTCTGCCGCACGGAGCATATGTTCTTCGAACAGCAGCGCCTGCCCATTGTCCAACAAATGATTCTGGCCAAGGATGACGTCATCCGCCAGGCTGCCCTCGATCAGTTGCTGCCGTTCCAGCGCAGTGACTTCGAAGGCATCTTCCGCGTGATGGACGGCTACCCCGTCATCATCCGCTTGATTGACCCACCGCTGCACGAATTCTTGCCCAGCTTCGAAGAACTGCTGGTCAAGGTGACGGAGCTGCGCACCAAGGGCATCACCGGGCCTGAGCTGCACGAGACCGAGACGATGCTCAAGGCCGTCGAGAGCATGCGCGAAATGAACCCGATGCTCGGTCTGCGCGGCATTCGCCTGGGCATCATGCTGCCCGGCCTGATCGCCATGCAGGTGCGGGCCATCATGGAAGCCGCATGCAACATCACCCTGGAAGGCAAGGCGGTGCATCCGGAGATCATGATCCCGCTGGTCGGCCACGTCAACGAGCTGTCGGTCGTCGAGAAGACGCTGCGCCCGCTGGCCGAGCAGGTCTGCCGTGACAAGGGCGTGAGTGTCCAATACAAATTTGGCACGATGATCGAAGTGCCACGCGCGGCCCTGACCGCCGGTGACATTGCCAAAGAGGCCGAGTTCTTTAGCTTCGGCACCAACGACCTGAGCCAGACCACCTACGGCTACTCACGCGACGACGCCGAGGGCAAGTTCCTGCTCAAGTATGTCGAAGACAAGATCCTGCCTAACAATCCTTTCCAGCAATTGGATCGCGAAGGCGTGGGTCGCCTGATGCGCATGGCCGTCACCGAAGGTCGCGCTGCGCGGCCCGGCCTGGAAGTGGGCATCTGCGGCGAGCATGGCGGCGATCCCAGCTCCATCGAGTTCTGCCACATGATTGACCTGAACTACGTGAGCTGCTCGCCTTTCCGCGTCCCCGTCGCTCGTCTGGCCGCCGCCCAGGCTGCGTTGGGCACCGAGGTCTTCCGCGACAGGTAGCACGTCAACGATCAAATTTGTTGCGAAACGAAGAACGCCAGGACTGTGCTAATGACGGTCCTGGCGTTCTTGCTTTGGCGCGTGACTATTCAGCCGCCGAATGAATTCGGGGCGAAGGGGCGTTCCGCCGCCAGGTCGGCCTGCGCCGAACCGGATGGCCGATTCATCCTGATCACATGCTTTGCGTAGGGATGATGCGACTCGCTGCTGTTCCCTCGGCGTGGCTTGGCTTTTTTCATCGTGCGGGGTATGATAAGGATGAAACTTCCCCCTGCGGGAATTGCTGAACTACGTAAGGAGAGAAGAGAACCAATGCCCGATATTAGCCTGGTCATCATGGCCGCAGGCATCGGCAGCCGCTATGGAGGGCTTAAGCAGGTTGATCCGGTGGGGCCACATGACGAGCTGATCATTCACTATTCGGTTTATGACGCCCTGCGCGCCGGTTTCGACCGCATCGTCTTTGTCATTCGCCGCGATATCGAAGACGCATTCCGCGCACGCATCGGCCGCATGGTCGAGGCGCAAGCCGCGGTGGACTACGTCTTTCAGGAACTGCACGATTTGCCCGGCGGGGCGCCGGCGCCGGTCGGCCGCGTCAAACCCTGGGGCACCGGCCACGCGGTCTGGTGCTGCCGCCATACCATCCAGGCGCCTTTTGCGGTCATCAACGCCGACGATTTCTACGGCGCAACCTCATTTCAGGCCATCGCCGAGCACCTCCGCCAGGCCAGCGATCAGCCCGGCTTCTACGACTTCAGCATGGTGGGCTACCCACTGCAAAATACCCTGTCTGCCCATGGACACGTGGCCCGCGGTGTGTGCCAGGTGGCTGCCGATGGCACCCTGATCAGCATCCAGGAGCACACCCGCATCCAGGCCTTCAGCGATGGCATCAAGACCTGGCACGAGGCCAGCGACTGGACGCCTCTCGCACCCGACACCCACGTTTCGATGAACTTCTGGGGTTTTACGCCCGCCCTCTTTGGCGAGCTGGAACAGCGTCTGGCGCACTTTCTGCACCGGGAGGACGCAGCCCTCCTACGCAGCGAGTTATTCCTGCCTAATGTCGTTGGCGAACTGGTGCAGGCGCAGGCCGCGCGGGTGCAGGTCCTGCCCACGCACGAGCAGTGGTTCGGCGTCACCTACCGGGCTGATCGGCCGCGAGTTCAAGCCGCAATCCAAGCCCTGCTGGCGGCAGGGGTGTATCCGGACCGGTTGTGAGGGCAGGGACAGAGCGAAGAGCGAAAATCGAAGCCTAGCTCAGCAGCGCCGCGATCCGCTGCATGATATGCGCGGCGACGGCGGCCTTGCTCAGCAGCGGCAATGGCTCCGGCGGGCTGTCCGCGGTGAGCAGGGTGACGCGGTTGGTGTCTACGCCAAAGCCGGCATCGCTGGCGGTTACGTCATTGGCTACGATCAGGTTCATGCCTTTAGCCGCCAGCTTGGCCTGGGCGTTGGCGTGCAGGTTTTCGGTTTCCGCGGCAAAGCCCACTGTTACCCGCGGCCGTCCACTGAGGGCGCGCTGCGCAGCCACTATCGCCAGGATGTCAGGCGTGCGCACCAGCTCGATGGTCAGGCCGCCGCCGCCCGGCTGCTTCTTGATCTTCTGTTCGGCCACGGCCGCCGGCCGGAAATCGGCCACAGCCGCCGCGCCGATGAGTACGTCGGTGGTTGGCTGCTGCGCCAGGACGGCGTCGCACATCTGCTGCGCCGACTCGACCGCCACCGTTTCCACGCCCCAGGGCAGTGAGACCGCGAGCGGGCCGTGAATCAGCACCACCTCTGCGCCCAGGTCGAGCGCCGCTTCGGCCAGCGCCACGCCCATCTTGCCGCTGCTGCGATTGCCGATGAAACGAACCGGGTCGAGCGCCTCGTGCGTGCCACCCGCGGTGATGACCACGCGCTGGCCGGCCAACGGCCCTGATCGCCCCAGCAGGTAGCGCGCGGCGCTCAGCAGGTCGTCTGGCTCGACCATGCGGCCGCTGCCACTGGCGCCCGACGCCAGGTGACCACTGAGCGGGCCGACGATGAAGGCGCCGCGCTGGCGCAGCGTCTCCAGGTTAGCCTGCGTGGCCGGGTGCTGCCACATGTGTTCTTCCATCGCAGGGGCCAGGAGTAGCGGCGCGGTGCAGGCCAGGGCGGTGACAGTCAGCAGGTCGTCTGCCAACCCGTGCGCCAGGCGGGCCAGCGTGTGCGCGGTGAGCGGTGCGATGATGAGCAGGTCAGCGTCTCGGGCCAGGTTGACATGCGCGATGCGGCCATCAGGCAGCGAGCCGAACACGTCGTCATGTACCGGTCGGCCGGTCACGCCTTGAAAGGTCAACGACGTGACGAAACGCGCCGCGCCAGAAGTCATGATAACATCTACCCGCGCGCCGGCCTGCGTCAAGCGGCTGGCTAAAAAGGCCGCCTTGTACGCAGCAATGCCGCCGCTGACACCCAAGAGAATCCGTTTGCCTTCGATCACGTGACCACCTCTGCGCCGCCCGTTGCGCCCGGCAGCATGGGCATGGATAGCGGAATTATAACATATGCAGGCCGTTGCGTGCGGATCGCGACCACGGCGGCGTGCGCCAATAAATCAAGTTGGCAAATCGTCTGCCCGTATGATATACTGCAAGCGGGCACGAATTGCGCCTGTTTCCCTAAACAGAAAAGTGAACTCTATTCCCGCTTGCAGTAGACAATGCCCCCGCTGACAGCATTCGAGTGTTTGCCGAGGTGTTGCACACGATGACACAACCCGTTGTATCGGGAGCCGATAGAGACGCCAACTTTCCGGGAGTCGGCATCTCTGAATATGAAGCCGCTCGCGCCACGGTGGCGCTGATCGAGCGCGCGGAGATGGGTGCGCTGCGCCTTTCCGGCGCGACGCGGGTTGATTTCGTGCAGCGCCAGACGACCAACGATGTCAAGGCGTTGCGCCCCGGCCAGGCCACAATCACGGTGTTGACCAATCCGCAGGCGCGCATCCTCGATACGCTCACGGTGCTGGCGCGGCCGGATGATTTCATCATCCTCAACGGGCCGCCCCTGCGTGAGCGGTTGGTGCGTCATCTGCGCGGCCTGATTTTCTTCATGGATCAGGTGACGGTGACCGACCTGAACGCGGAGACGCATCAGCTCGAATTACTTGGCCCGCAGGCGCCCGACTGCCTGGCCGCAGCCGGCGGTCAACCGGACATCGCTGCCCTGGCGCGCTTTCAGTGGCGCGAGATCAGCCTGGCCGGTCACTCGGTCACCGTTGTGCGCCTGCCCGGACCAGGCGCTGACGCTTGGCGCCTTTTGACGCCGGCCGCGGGCTGGACGGAGGTCCGGGCGGCGCTGACCGCCGCGGGCGCCCGCCCCATCGGGCAGGAGGCCTACAATCGGCTGCGCGTCGAAGCTGGAATGCCGGCGCCTGGCATCGAGATGACAGACGCCGTGACCCCGCTCGAAGCCGGCCTGCTGGCGTACATCAGTCAGACCAAGGGCTGCTACACCGGTCAGGAGATCATCGCCCGCCAGCTCACCTATGACAAGGTGACGCGTCACCTGTGCGGGCTGCTGTTGGCGCAAATGGTGGCGCCCGGCGCTGCGCTGGAGGTCGAAGGTCGCAGCATTGGCACGGTTTCCAGCAGCGTCTACTCGCCGGCGCTTGCACGTCCCATCGCCCTGGCCTTCGTCAAACGGGATTACGCGACGGCCGGGACAGCGGTCATGGTGCGCAGCGGCGACGAGACGATCGAGGGGCAGGTGGTTGACTTGCCATTCGAACGGCCATGACCGACCGTTGGCGCTTGCTGAGCAGCGCGCCGCTGGATGGCGCCACCAATATGGCCCTGGATGAGGCGCTGGCCGAATCGGCCGGAGCGGGTGAGAGCCTGCCGACGCTGCGTTTCTACCAATGGGCGCCGCCATGCCTGTCACTGGGTCGCAATCAGCCCTTGTCAGAAGTGGATCTGGCGGCCTGTCAACGCCTGGGCTACGACATCGTCCGGCGACCCACTGGGGGGCGCAGCATCCTGCACACCGACGAGTTGACCTACAGCGTGACCGGCCCTGCGTCCGAGCCGCGCCTGACCGGCGGCGTGCTGGATGCGTATCTGCGCCTGGCCGAGGCCCTGGAGTTGGGGCTGGAGCGGATGGGGCTGACGGTCAAGAAGGCGCCCGGTGACACCCGCACCGGTGCTGATGTCAGCGCCGCGTGCTTCGAAGTGCCGTCGGCCTATGAGATCACGGTCAATGGCCGCAAGTTGATCGGCAGTGCACAGAGCCGGCGCCAGGGTTGGGTGTTACAGCACGGCTCCTTGCCGCTGACCGGGGACATCACCCGCGTGGTGGACGGCCTGGCCGTGGCGTCAGCAGACGAACGCGAGGCCCTACGCCTGACGCTGGGTCAGCGCGCCACCACCGTCGAAGCCGAATTGGGCAAACCCATTGACATCCATGCGGCCATGGTCGCGCTCGCCGGCGCATTTGCCGAGCATTTGCACCTGAGCTTCGAGCCAGGCGAACTCAGCGCCCGCGAGCAGCAGCGCGTCGAGCGTCTGCTCAGCGAGCGCTACCGCCATCCCGCGTGGACCGGCAAGAACTGACGTCATGACACCATCTATCGCTTATCTCAGTCTCGAGCTACGCCTACCAGGAAACGGTTCCTTGAAGGGCAAGCGCGGCATCCTGAAGTCGCTTCTCGCGCGGCTGCGGCATGAGTTCAACGTCTCGGCCGCTGAAGTGGATGCGCACGACGCCTGGCAGCGCGCGGTGATTGGCGTCGCGTGCGTATCGGTCAGCTCGGACTATGCGCACGGGCTGCTGCAAGCCGTGGCCGACGCCGTCGAGCACTGGCGTCTCGACTGCGAGGTCGTGGACTACGACATCGAGCTGCTTACATGAACGATTCGAACTCAGCGCTTCGAAATTGAGTACCCATGTCACCATAGGGAGTGTGGAAAACACAAACATTGCGAAACAAGGCGAAATTTGCTATAATACGCCGCTGAGGAACAACAAGCCGCCTCGGTCATGTTACCGGGTGCGGTTTTTGCATGGATGAGGGAGCAATGCCTTGACGGACGAACTGACGGGTCTCCAACCCGGCACAAACGGGGTTGATCTACAAGTCGGCACCAGCGGTGTTGATCCGCGAATCGGAAAAATCCAGCCTATTGACATAGATGTCGAGATGCGCAGTGCGTATCTTGACTATGCCATGAGTGTGATTGTGGCGCGCGCCCTGCCCGATGCGCGTGACGGCCTCAAGCCGGTGCATCGGCGTATTCTGTATGCGATGCATGACATGGGCATGCGTCCGGGTACCGCGTATAAGAAGAGCGCCCGTATCGTCGGTGAAGTGCTCGGTAAGTATCACCCGCACGGCGACGTGGCCGTCTACGATTCGATGGTGCGCCTGGCGCAAGACTTCTCGATGCGCTACCTGTTGATTGACGGCCAGGGCAACTTCGGCTCGATTGACGGTGACAGCCCGGCCGCCATGCGTTACACCGAGGCCCGCCTGGCCCGTTTGTCTGACTACATGCTCGGTGACATCGAAAAAGAAACGGTGGACTGGGGGCCAAACTTCGACGACTCCCTGGAGGAGCCGACCGTTCTGCCGGCCCAGCTCCCCAATCTGCTCCTCAACGGCTCATCAGGCATTGCCGTCGGCATGGCTACCAACATTCCGCCGCACAACCTGGCTGAACTGGCCGATGCCATCGCCTACCTGATCGAACGATGGGAACAGCGGGATGACGTGACCGTTGAGGACTTAATGGAACTGATCAGCGGCCCGGACTTCCCCACCGGTGGCCTGATCATGGGCACGGAGGGCATTCGCAGCGCCTATGCCACCGGCAAAGGGCGCATTATCATGCGCGGCGTGGCCTCCATCGAAGACACGAAGGGCGGGCGCTTCCGCATCATCGTGACTGAAATCCCCTACCAACTCAACAAGACCACCCTGCTCGAACGCATCGCCCAACTGGTGCGTGAGGAACGGCTCGATCAGATCAGCGACCTGCGCGATGAGTCCGATCGCGAAGGCATGCGCATCGTGATCGAACTGAAGCGCAGCGCTTCGGCGCGCAAGGTGCTCAGTCAGATCTACAAATTGACACCGCTACAAAGTACGTTTGGGGTCAACCTGTTAGCCCTGGTTGAAGGCGAGCCGCGCCTGCTCTCGCTGCGCCGCGCCCTGCAGATTTATGTCGAACACCGCCAGGAAGTGCTGACGCGGCGCACACGCTTCGAGCTGCGCAAGGCCCAGGAACGTGCGCATATCCTGGAAGGATTGCGCATCGCTCTGCAATTCCTGGACGAGGTGATTGCGCTCATCCGCGCTTCCAAGAGCGCCGATGATGCTCGCACGGGGCTGATGACCCACTTCAACCTGAGCGAGGTGCAGGCGCAGGCCATTCTCGACATGCAACTGCGGCGCCTGGCAGCCCTGGAACGAGCCAAGATCGAGGCCGAATACCAGGAGATGATGGCGCGCATCGCCCACCTGCGCACACTGCTCGATCATCCCGAAAAAATCCTGGAGATCATCAAGACCGACATCCTGGAACTGAAGGAGAAATTCGGCGACCGCCGCCGGACGCAGATTCTGCCGGACGGCAGCGCGGACGACGAGGATGTCGTTCCACAAGAGCACGTCCTGGTGACGCTGACACAGGACAATTTTGTCAAGCGCACGCTGACCCGTGTCTACCGGGCACAGGGACGTGGTGGCCGCGGTGTCGTCGGCATGAATACACGTGACGAGGACCAGGTGGTGCAGGCGCTCAGCGCGCGCACCCTGGATTTCGTGCTCTTCTTTACGAACAAAGGCCGGATCTATTCCGAACGCGCGTTCAACCTGCCCGACGCCAGCCGCACCGGCAAGGGCCTGGCCATTGTCAACTTCATCAATCTGCCGCCAGATGAACGGGTAACGGCGATGGTAGCCGTGCCCGATTTCGAACACGCCACCTATGTGACGATGGCAACCGTCGGCGGTCGCATCAAACGCGTGGAGCTGAGCGAATTCAGTTCGGTGCGGCCTAACGGCATCATCGCCATGCCGTTGGAAGATGGCGACGAGCTCGGCTGGGCCAGGGTGACAAGCGGCAAGCAGGAATTGATCCTGGTGACGGAGAAAGGGCAGGCGCTGCGCTTCGACGAAAACGAGGTGCGCGCGATGGGACGCACCGCCAGCGGCGTCTGGGGCATCCGCCTGGGCGAGGGCGACCGGGTCACATCGCTCGATGTCATAGAGCCAGGCGGTGATCTGCTGGTGGTAACGCCGCAGGGCTTTGGCAAACGTTCTTCGCTGAGCGAGTATACGCCGAGGGGCCGCTACACTGGCGGTGTGGTCACCCTGTCACAATCACGCCTGGAAAAGGACGGGCGCATCGTCTCATCGCGTGTGGTGCAGGAGGATGAAGAAGTGGCCTTCTTCTCCGCCGGCGGCATTGCCCTGCGCCTGCGTGTCAGGGACATCCCGCGCCACGGTCGCGCGTCCAGCGGTGTGCGCCTGGTGCAGTTGAAGAAGGATGACACAGTGGCGGTGATGGTGCGCCTGGGGCTTGCGCCGACGGCGGAGCCAGTCACGCCAACCGCTGCCCTTCCGCCGCTCCCCTTACCAGCCCCTTTGCCAGCCCCTTTGCCACCCCCCTTGCAAAATCGAAGAGACGGCGTCAGCCACAGCGTGAGGCGATAGGAACATCATCATGTCTGTGACCCATCTCATCGGCCGCCGGTCCGGCCCTCAGATTGAGTGTATGCCCACAGTGGACGCAGAGCGGTTGACTGAAACATTGGTTGCATTCGCCAATACCGATGGCGGCCACATTCTGCTCGGTGTAACGCCGGCCGGCCATGTCATCGGCAATCTGCAGGAAGAAGAAGTGGAGGGCGCCTTACGCCATGCGCTGGTCAACTGCCGGCCCCCGGTCAAAACGGAGTGGCAGTTGGTGTCAACAGGCCAGGGCGATGTTGTCGGCGTCTTCGTACCGCGCAGCACCGAGCTGCACAGCCTGGCCGATGGTCGGGTGATCGTGCGCAGTGGTGCGCAGAACAGCCCACTGGGCGGCGAGCAGATCCGGCAGTTGGCGGCCACTAAGTCGAGCAGCGACTTCGAGGCGGAGCCGATCGCCGGCGCCACCCTGGCTGACCTGGACGAGGCCATCATCACCGAATACATCGAGAAGCGCGAGGAGCGTCAGCGGCGCAAGCTGACGCTGTCGCGTCAGGAGTTGCTGGTTCAGATCGGCGCGTTGACGCCCGAGTTGGCGCCCACGACGGTTGGCATTCTGCTGTTCGGCCGCGATCCCCAGGTTTTCCTTCCTCACAGCGGCGCGGTGTTCGTGCGCTTCACCGGCACGGAGGCGCGGGGGCCGCAGGGGCTACCAGGCTACGGCCGCCGCGAGGAGATCGTCGGTCCGCTGGCGCGCCTGATCGAGCGCCTGTGGCAGATCATCTGGAGCGAAATGCGCGTGCAGGCGGTGGTGCGCGGCTTGCAGCGCGAGGAAAAATCGGAATACCCGCCCTTTGCCGTGCGCGAGGCGTTAGTCAGCGCGGTGTGCCACCGCGATTACCGGGTGCGGCCGCCGCATCGAGGCGCATGTTCGACGACCGCCTGGAAATGAGCAGCCCCGGCGGCTTGCCCGGCTACATCACCCTGGACAATATCGTCGAGGAGCACTTCAGCCGCAATCCACGTCTGGTCAACGGCCTGTTCCAGTGGGGCTACATCGAAGAGCTGGGACTGGGCATTGATCGCATGATCGAGGATATGGTCAAGAACGGCCACCCGCAGCCGGAGTTCAAACCAACGCCCTACGCGTTCTCCGTCGTGCTCAGGAACATCCAGACCTCGCGGCCGATCCCGGTCTGGCAGCAGAACATGAACGAGCGCCAACTGCGCGCCATCCAATTCATCCAAACCAGCACCCGCATCACCAACCGTGACTATCGCGACCTGTGCCCCGACGTGTCCGCCGAAACCCTGCGCCTCGATTTCGCCGACATGGTGGACAAGGGCATCCTGCTGAAAGTAGGCGACAAGAAGGGTACGTACTACGTCCTGAAATAACGAAGGAACTGTGACACCACAAGATTATCACATCAACATCTTCTACAGCGAGGAGGATGAAGGGTATATCGCCGATATCCCCGATCTGCGCATGTGCTCTGCCTTCGGCCTGACCCCCGCCGATGCCCTGGCCCAAGCCGAGATCGCCAAGCACGCCTGGCTCGACGCCGCCCGCGCCGCCGGCAAACCCATTCCCCCACCCCGTTACCGACCTATCATCTACCAGCTTGCAGCCTAATGCGCATCCTGAAATAACCCAAAAAGCGTTTGGGATAAATTTGGGATAAAAGTGGGGATATTTTCGCCACGAATTACACGAATTGGCACGAATTGGTTATTCGTGGAGAGACGCTGTCTGCACGTTGGCCTGGTGCGCCGCTTTGGGGCCGAGCAGTTGCCAGAGCTGCTGGCGAAGGCGCTCAGCCGGCCCGGTGGTGTAGAAGCGCCGCTGTGGGACTGAGCTTGTCAGCGGTTTTGTCTCCAGCCGCTCCCACAGGCGCCGCGCCTGCCGGGCGACGGCCGGCGCTGGGTCTATCACCTGGACGCCTGCCCCAACGACCGCCTCGATCGCCGGGCGCAGAAACGGGTAGTGCGTACAGCCCAGCACCAACTCATCCACGCCTTGAGCCGGCAGACCGTCCAGGTAACGGTGCAGCAGGCGCTGGGTGGCCGGGCCGTCCAAATCACCCTGCTCCACCTGCTCCACCAGGCCCGGACAGGGCTGCACGAACACCTGCACGCCGTGCGCAAAGCGCGCCATCAAGCGTCCGAAGGGTTCGCCCTGAAAGGTGGCCGGTGTCGCCATGACCGCCACCTTGCCGCTGTTGGTTTTCTCCACGGCCGGCTTCAGCGCCGGCTCCATACCTACGATGGGCAGATCGAACAGCCCGCGCAAGTGCGACAGCGCCGCGGCCGAGGCGGTATTGCACGCGACGACGAGCAGCTCGATTTCCTGGGCCAGCAAGAAACGAGCCACTTTCTCAACACGTTGACGAATGTCGGGCAGCGTGCGTGGTCCATACGGGCAGTAGCCCTGATCGGCAAAATAGATCAAGTCCACGTCAGGCAGCAAAAAGGCGATCTCTCGCCAAACCGAGAGACCGCCTACACCAGAATCAAAAATACCGATGGATGCCACAGATGGCTCAGTGCCCGTTGCGCCGCGACTCGACCGCCGTCTGCACGAACGTCTGGAAGATGCGCAGCATGGCGGCATCATTGCGCGGGGCCAATTCCTCAGGATGCCACTGCAGGCCGATGGCAAAGGGGTGATTGATCGCCTCGACGGCTTCGATGACCCCGTCAGGCGCCCAGGCGGCGGCGCGCAGGTTGTTGCCCAGCGCCTTGACCGACTGATGGTGCATACTGTTGACCGAATGCTCGCCGCCGATGATGTCGTGCAGCCGGCTGCCCGTGTCTACCTCGATCTCGTGGCTGATACGGAAACGCTCGAATTGGGGCGGGAAGTAGTCATGCTTTTCGGACTGGGGCCGCAGTGCGGTGATGTCCTGAAAGAGAGAGCCACCGGCCACCACATTGAGCATCTGGGCGCCGCGACAGATGGCCATGATCGGCTTGTTCTCCTGCAACGCCCAGCGCGTCAGCAATGATTCGGTGCGGTCGCGCTCCGCGTCCACTGCGCCCAGGAGTTCGTGCGGTTCTTCCTCGTACAGCGCGGGATCAATATCCTCTCCGCCCGGCAGAAAAACGCCATCCAGGCTATCGTAGATCGTGCGCAGCGTCGCCTCGTCCAATTCCAAGGGGATGGTAATAGGTGCGCCGCCAGCCAGGGTGACGCCCTGGACGTACATGCGATTCTGGATATAGATGGACAGGCCAAAATAACGCTGCGAGCGATCGCGCGCGCTCGGAATGCCAATCAATGCCTGTCGCGGCCGCGATCCGTTTCCGTTCACTCCCATGACTCTCTACCTTTGTTCTCTCTGCTTGCCGACTCTCTTGTTTGCTGATTCCGTTCAGTCAGCGCGCCCACGTGCGGCCTGATCCCGCCTGGCCCGGCATGAGACGTGCCTGCTCAACCGTTGCCATGGGTTCCGTTTTTCCCTGCCAGGAGCGCTCGCAGGCGGGCAACCTCTGTCTCGGCCACCTCAGCGCGCTGCAAGGCTTCGTGTGCGCGCTGCGCTTCAGTCGCGGCGCGCTGCGCTTCAGTCGCGGCGCGCTGCGCTTCAGTCGCGGCGCGCTGGGCTTCGGCCTCGCCAACAACGGGAATCAAAGCCCCATCCGACCCATAGAGACGCAGCCAGGTCTGCTGCAGGCGCAGGAACTCGCCCTGCCAGGCGCCCAACCAGGCGTCGAGTTCATGACTCCAGAGCCAACCATGCGCATTCGGTTTCAGGGCGCGGTATTCGCCGGCGTCCAGACGCCACCCCAGTAGCTCAGGTCCGCCGGGGTCATAGCAGAAATACTCCGTCGTGCGAAACACCCGCTCGTACAGGTCCTTCTTGAATCCCAAATCGGTATGAATCGTGGATGGAGAGGCCAGCTCGATGATGACATTCGGATAGCGGCCGTTCTCCTCCCAGACGATCCAGGCGCCCCGATCACGGCTGCCATCCACCCCAGTGACCATGAAAAAATCAGGCCCGCGATAGTCTCGATTGCGCACTTGCTCCGCACTGAAGTAGATGAACATGTTGCCACCGGCAAAATAGTCGGTGCGCTGGCGCCAATGATAGTGCAGCGAGTCAATCAGCAGGTTCATCTCGATACGATGCCAATTTGATTCCAAGGGGACACCATCCTCTGTAGGTAACTCGAGCATCATGAAGTCAAAGCCGACTGGCCGCGCTTCTGTTCGTAGATCCAACATCGTTCATCCCTCCGCGCTGCTTACACGCAAAGCAGTTGTATGCAAGTATATCATAGACCAGCACATTGTGATAATGCATAAGCCGGGCGACACCAAGCCGCCGCAACAAAGTCAAAGTCCGCGTACATGGACTACCCCTAAAATGTAACGTTTGCTGGTTGACAAAGCCTGTGAGCAATGCTACAGTGCAGCCCATGATCTGGCAGACTCGTTTCGTGGCTTTCCATCAACACTCGCGCTTGCAACACCCGCGACGGCCGGCCCGCATGGGGCTGATCGTGCTGCTGATTGGGGCTTGTTGCCTCTACCTATCCACGCTGGATAATGGATTGCGCGCCGGTGAATTGGCCGGCGGCGACCTGATCACGCACCAGTATGCCCAGGTGCAGGCACGACCAAGCAACGCGCCCGGCTATCCGCTCTACACCTTGGGCGGTTGGCTCTGGTTCCACGGCGGACGCCTGCTGCTGCCCCAGGTCAACCCCGTCAGCCTGCTGGCCGGCTACTCCACATGGTGGGCGCTGCTGACGTTGGCCCTGCTCTATCGGCTGCTTCTGCGCCTGACCCAGCACAACTGGCCGCTGGCCTGGCTCGCCGCCGCCATCTACGCCACCACCTACTTCTTCTGGTTCTACGCCGTCACCACCGAACAGTACACCTCGGCCGTGCTGCACACGTTGCTGTTCGTCTGGGCCGCCTGTCGCTGGCTGGAAGCTGCACCACGCGCAGGCGCAGCCGTCGGCTCCCCTCACGCGGCCGACCGCTGGCTGATGCTCATCGCCCTCCTGACGGGGCTTGCGCTCAGCCACATGGTCACAGTCCTGGCGATTGTCCCACCCATCGCCTGGCTGGTGCTCCGCCAGCAGCCTGATCTCCTACGCCGGCCGCGCTTCCTCGCTCAGCTCCTGGTCATCGCCCTGCTCCCGCTGCTCAGCTACGCCTTCATCTACCTGCGTGGCGCGCAGCATCCGGAATGGCGCGGCAGCGGCGTCTGGTTGAGCACCTGGGACTGGTTCTGGCATTTCATCAGCACCGGCCAGGGCCGCAGCGAATTGACCTGGTCGCTCACGCCCCCGTGGACGGTCGAATGGCCCGCGCTGCTCTGGCGTGAGCTGACGCCCCTGGGCACGCTGGCCGGTCTTGCGGGCTGGGCGCTCCTCGGTCGGCGCCTGGGTGGCCTGCTGGCCGGCGCCGCCCTCATCTACGTCGCCTTCAGTTTCATTGACCGCCTGGGCAACTGGTACCAGGTGGTGATGCCGGTCTATGCCCTGCTGGCGTTGGGGTTAGGCGTGGCAGCCGACCGGGTCTGGAAGCGCGCCACGGCCGGCGCAGTGTACAGCGGCCGCTGGGCGCGCCGCGTGCCGGCGCTGCTGCTGCTGGCGCTCGGTCTGCTGCTGGGCAGCCGCCTGCTGTTCAACTTTGGGCGCGCCGATCAGTCCGATCGAATCACCGACACGGGGCTGGCGCCAGGCTGGGATCTCTTGGCGGATGCGCCGTCCGCGGCGCACATCCTGGCGACCACAGCCGAGGCTGACGCCCTGCGCTACCTGACCATCATCGGCGGCGTGCGGCCAGACGTGCGCCCGCTGACAAGCGCGGAGGCCCGCGACATCTTGATCACGGGCGGGCGGCTTTTCACTTCGGTGGCGGCCGCGCCCCTGGTCGCGCAGGAGGTCACAGCGCAGCCGCATTGGCGAGCCGTCAGCGCCAACTTGATTGAGGTGATGGCCGCGCCCGCGCTGGCCGCCGCTAAACCAGACGCCCAGGTCATCGGCGATGGTCTGGCCTTGCTCAGCGTCACCGCGCGCCTGGTCGAACCGCAGCGCGCAGACGATTGGCCCGGATGGGCGCCATCCAGGCCGTTGACGCCGAGCCTTGAAGTGCGCGTCACCTGGCTGGCGCAGGCGCGGCCGGCCGCGGACTGGGCGGTGTCCATACGCGCCATTCGCCAGGGGCAGGCACTGCAGGCGGCAGATCAGCTCGTTCAATTCGATGTACGCCACCCGGTCGCCGGCCTGTATCCCACCACCGCGTGGAGCGCCGGCGAAGCCATCACCGACGTTTTTCGCCTGCCCTTGCCCGATCAGCAGCGTCCGGATGCGGCGCAGATCGTCATCTACCGTCAGCTTGACAGCGGCAGCTTCGAGAACCTGGGCAGCATTCAGATACCGATCGAACCCTAGACAGCCCACGCGCCTGATCGGTGCAATAAAGAGAGCCTGCGAAACGGGCGTTTCGCAGGCTCCCTGACTCAACCGGGCATTTCCCGAAAGCGGACGAAGATTTACTGCTCCTCGTGATTGACCACAACCTTGACGTCGGGTCGAATGTCCCCCAGCAACTTGACGCCCACGCTGTGCGTGCCAACCTCGCGGATGGGGTGTTCAAGCAAAATGGTGCGCTTGTCCACCGGCTGCCCCAATGCCTTTTCGAGCGCGGTGGCAATATCAGCGCCAGTGATCGACCCGTAGAGACGGCCTGACTCGCCGGCCTTGGCCGTGAACGTGAGTGTCGTGGCCGTCATGCGCTCGGCCAGGGATTGCGCCTGCTGACGTTCGCGTGTCTGGCGGCGGGTTGTCGCATCCTTGATGTCTTTGACCTGCTGACGTACACCACCGGTCGCGGGTGTAGCCAGCCCACGTGGGATCAAATAATTAGCCGCATAGCCGCCCGTTACCTTCTTGATGTCACCGGCATGGCCCAGGGCCGGCACGTCTTTCAATAAAAGCACTTCCATGATCTGCTCTCTGACTCCTCTGCTTGGGTTCGTTTTCCACGTAGCGCCATCTTACTCGAAATCTGCGCAGCGTCCAAATTCACCGCGGCCCGGTCGCCCGCTCACCCCCGCCCCAAATTTTGCCTCTTGGCAGATCGCCGCGCGTGATATGCTCGACTCGTTAACAGCTCTGTCCCCCCCCCACGCCCGCCGGGCCGACTTTTGCCACGAATTGACACGAAACAACCATCAGGCGGGTGGGGCCAGGGCCGCAAAGAGGATGGCTTGCGGGCCTTCGGACGGCAGGCTGACGATGCGCTGGCGGTCGTCGCTGGCGTCGGCTTGTACATGGATGGTCATCCCGAAGGTCAGTCCGAGTGACTCCAGGGGCACGGCCACTTCGATGACGCGCTCACCTACGGCTGTGGGCGCCGTACCTACATGCTCCCAGCCGTCGCTCGTCTGCTGGTGCAGCCAGGCTGTCGTCGCGGCTGCCATCCGGCGCACGCCCCACGTTGTGGATGTCCGCCCTGGCGCTTCCGTGCGCAGGTTGACGCCAATGTCGGTGTGAGCAGTGCTGGTGGCAAGTTCCAGGCGCAGGTACAGGGCGTTGTTGTCATAGCCGACGCGGATGATCTGCAGCGGGCTGGGGCGATCGTCGGCGCGCTGCATGGCGCCGCTGACCGCGCGGGCCTGGATGATGGCCGCGCCGTTCCACTCGGGGGCTGCATCCGCCGCGGCGCGCAGTCTGGGGGTGATCTGCGCGGTTGGCTGTTGATGGTTCCACAGCAGGCGGCCGCCCTGGGCAATGGGTGTCATCACCCACTCTGGAATGGCCTGATGCATGATTTCATAAACCACCGCCATGTTGGCGCGGAAGGTTTGGTCGAACAGCAGGTCCTGGTCGGAGGAGTTGTTGCGCGAATACCACCAGAACCAATCGCTGCCTTCGCTGATGTAGATGGCCTGCCAGGCACGCGCCAACTGCGCCGGCTCGATGTCCACGGTCGCCTGTTGCCAGGCGATCAGGTCGGCGCGGGTACGGGCCAGGGCGCTCCAGGCGCGCGTGTGCTCAGGGTCACCGATCCAGGTGGTCAGGTCGCCGCGAATCCAGGAGCCGGTTGCCAGGTGCGGCAGGGTGGCGCGAGTGGGGTGCGTGTCCAGGTATTCGCTGACGGTGACGGCGCGCAGTTCGTGGTTCTGCTGCAGGCGCTGATAAAGACTGTCGAGAAAAATATCACCATTGTGTTCGTACCATTCCCAGCAGTTCTCGCCGTCCAGGATGATGGGCAGCAGGAACGGCTGCGTGTCGCCCAGGCGCCAATGCACCCACTGCAGGCGGGTGACCAGGTCTTCGGCCGCCTGCACGCCGTGGATGTTCTGGTAGAGAAAGCCAATGCGATCCGACATCTCATGGTCGCGGAAGATCATGGCGGGGCCGGGCTGGTCGTCAACGAGCAGGCGATAGGGCTGGTAGAAAGCGGCCGGGTTGGTGTTGAGCTTCTCATGGTCACGAACCACGGGGATGTCGAGACTGCGGGCCAGGATCTCTTCATCCGAGGCCAGCCAGCGCAGGCCCGCGGCCTGGACATAGGGCAGAATCTCCGGGGAGACGGCGCCTTCGGCCGGCCACAGTCCGCGCGGCAGGCGACCCAAATGCTGACTGTGATGGGCAACGGCCAGCCGCACTTGGGTTTCGGCATCGGTCGGTGCGCTGAAGTTGTAGCCGGACGGCGGCAAGGGCAGGCCGGGCGAATGGCGCAGGGCATGACGATTGTCTTGCAGGAGCGGCAGGATAGGATGGTAGTAGGGGCTTGTGGTCAGTTCGATTTGCCCCTGGGCCTCGCGCTCGCGGTAGCTTTGCAGGGCCATGCCGCACATCTTGAGATGTTTGTGGATGACGGCCATGGTGTCGGCCAGGCTGAAATGGCGCCCCTTGCGCACGAGGGCGGACAGTTCAGGGTCGTTTTCCAACCAGTTGGGATCAGTCCAGGCCAGGTTGAACCAGGTGATGAGGTCCCGGTAGTCGGTATCGCTGAGGGTCAGCGGATTGAGCAGGGCGCGCTCGCGCTGTTCGATCAGTTCGTTGAAGCGGGGGTAGCGGCGCGCGATGTTGGGCCAGTTGACGCTGTAGCAGATGTTGACGAGATACGTCTTTTCTTCCTCGGTCCAGGCGCTGCGCTGCGCCAGGGACATGACGCGGTCGGTCAGGCGACCGGCGGCGTAGTCGAGCAGTTGCTCGGTGAGGGATGGGACCAGGTTGAAGGTGGCGTGGACGGCGGGGTACTTCGCCAGGACTTCAACCATGTGGAGGTAGTCCTTGGCCGCATGCAGACGCACCCACGGCAGCAGGGCTTCAGTCTGCCCAGGCGCGCGGTAGTAGGGCTGGTGCATGTGCCAGACGAAGGCGACGTAGAGTGGATAGGGCATCGTTGACCTCATCGAGTCATGCGGCGCTGAAGTCGGCGATACCTCTTCAGCGCCTTGGTTTCATGTTTCTTTTGTACGGAGGTGGGGGAAGAGAATAACTTCCCGAATCGTGGGCTGATCGGTGAAGATCATTGCCAGGCGATCAATGCCGATGCCACAACCACCGGTGGGCGGCAGGCCGTAGCAGAGCGCGGTGATGAAGTCTTCATCGAGTGGATGCGCATCTTCGTCACCGGCAGCCAGCGCGCGCCCCATGTCTTCGAAACGCTGCAGTTGATCGAGCGGATCGTTGAGTTCGGAGAAGGCATTGCTTATTTCCATGCCGCCGATGAAGCATTCGAAGCGTTCGACCGTGGTGGGATCCGTGTCCTTTTTCTTGGCCAGTGGCGAAATTTCCACCGGATAATCCAGGATGAACGTCGGTTGCACCAGATTTGGCTCGACGTGCGTGGCAAAGAGGCTCTCGATCAGTTTTCCTCGGTTGGCGTTGGCTTCTGGTGGATGCCCCAGACCGCGCATGGCGGCGGCTAGGCTGGCGGCATCGGCGTAATCCGCGTAGTCCAGCCCGGTGGCCGTGCGAATGGCCTCGCGCATCGTCAGCCGGCGCCAGGGCGGGGTGAGATCAAGCTCATGACCCTGGTAGGTGAGGCGGGTATGGCCGTTCAGCGCCCGCGCCACCGACGTGATCAATTCTTCGCAGCGTCGCATCATGCCGCCATAGTCGCTATAGGCTTCGTAGAACTCAAGCTGGGTGAACTCCGGGTTGTGCTTGAAGCTGATGCCTTCGTTGCGAAAGTCGCGGCCGATCTCATAGACGCGCTCGTAGCCACCGACGAGCAGGCGTTTGAGGTACAGCTCGAACGAGATGCGCAGGTAGAGATTCTGTTTGAGCTGGTTGTGATAGGTTACAAAAGGCCGCGCCTCCGCGCCGCCGTAGAGCGGCTGCAGGATGGGGGTTTCCACCTCAAGGAAACTGACTTCATCCAGGTAGCGACGGATGGCGCTGACGATGCGCGCCCGCGTGACAAAGGTTTGGCGCACCTCTGGATTGGCCAGCAGGTCCACGTAACGCTGGCGAAAGCGGGTCTCGACATCGCGCAGGCCATGCCACTTATCTGGTAAGGGGTGCAGCGCTTTGCTGATCAGGCGCAGTGACTGCACCTGGCAGCTCGGTTCACCCGTCTTGGTGCGCACAAGGGCGCCGCTGGCCTCGACGAAGTCGCCGAGGTCCAGGAGTTTCTTGAGCAGATTCTCGTAGATCTCAGCGCCCACGTCGTTTTGTCGAATGAACAACTGGAAACGACCACTGCCGTCTTCGATATGGGCGAAGGACGCCTTGCCCATGATCCGGAGCGCCACCAGGCGGCCGGTCAACCAGACGGTCGCCGCGCTTGTGCCGGTTGCCTCGGCGGCTTCCAGGGCCGCTACTGCCTCCTGCGCCGTGTGGGTGCGCTGGCAGCGTGCGGGATAGGCAGGGATGTTCAGTTCTTGTAAGCGCGCCAGCTTTTCGCGGCGGGCCTGCTCTTGATCGCTCAGATTTTCAAACACGGGTCACTCGATCTCGACGATGTCCACGTTGATGGTGCCGCCTGGTGTGTTGATCTGTTTGTGCTGACCCACCCGTCCGCCCATCAAGGCGCGGCCCATAGGCGATTCGTTCGAAATTCGCCCCTCTGCTGGGTTAGCTTCGGCCGAACCAACGATCACATAGGTGTCAGTCTCGTCAAACTCGATATCGCGTACCGTGACGCGAGCGCCGAGCACGACGTGGGTTTTGTGGTGATTGCTCTCGATCATGACCGCGCCGGCAATCAGGCGCTCAACGGTCTTGATGCGTCCTTCCACAAACGCCTGCTCATTCTTGGCTTCGTCGTAGCCCGCATTCTCAGACACGTCGCCATCCATTTTGGCTTCGTGAATCTTGTGGGCCACGTCCGCCCGTCGTACGGTCTGCAGGTATTCCAGCTCTTCGCGCAGCTTCTGAATACCTTCTACTGTCAAGTATACTTCCTTGTTATTCGCCATCGTCCTCTCTCGTGCATTCTTGTGGTCACGGCGTTGACCAGGGCTATGGCGCGCTATGGCGCGCAATGAAACAAAAAAAAGACCAGCGCCGAAGGCGCCGTCTTCTATCGAGCCTATCTGATGATGATGTGACCCCTGCATTGGCTGCGGTGGCAAACCGGGAAAATCGCCAGCATGATACAAACGACGTCATTATACACGATCACCGTGGAATTGACAAGATGGCACGCGCTGTCACACCACCAGGGCAGCCTGCCCGCGCACGTCGCGCAGGCGCTTGGCTACTTCGGCCTGCCCCTGCTGTTCCATCATGCCCGCGACTTCATCCAGGGCGGCCAGAAAATCAGGTGTCAGTTCAGCGCGCCGCTCAACCAGCAATTTGCGGGTGCCGCTTGGGTATTCGGTGGTCAGTAGTTCGTTGATGAATTGCACTTCAGGCGGTTGCGCCGACTGCATCTGCTGCATGATCGTCTGCATGATCGCGTTGAGACGGTTGGCCACAGGACGGTTGCCGCGCTGCATCGCCGCCTCCAGGTTCATCTCCAGCACCTGCATGAACGCATCGTCCACCCGATCCCAGTTCTCCTGCAGGAGGGTCTGCGGGTCAGGCGCTTGCAGCAGGTCGCGCAGGAACGTGCTGGCCTCTTCGAGCATCTGGCGGCTGGCCTGGTCAAGTTGCGCGGTCAGCGCCAGGATGCGCTCGCGCAGCGAGGTCAGGCGCTGGGCTGTTGCGGTGTCGCCAGCCGCCTGCGCCGTTTCGATGCGGCCGGTCAGCTCTTGATAAAAACCATAGTCAATCAGCGGACGACCGGCCATGACATAGGCCTCGAGTTGATCGTCCTCGGCGGCCACGATCATGTTCAGGAGTTGCTCCCGCGTGGTCTGCTGGTTGATCTGGCCGACGGCTTCCTGCTGTGCCCTGGCCTTGTCACCAAACGAGGTCTGCGGTAGGATCTGTTGATAGAGCGCGGCAAACATGTTGGCAGACTGGGTGTCGCCCTCGGCTGCGTATTGCTCCACCATGGCCGCCAGCATGGTGAAAAAGTTCAAGTCCAATTTGGCATCGTACTCTTTGGCCATGGCCTGCAGCGCGTCCGCGCTGGTCGCGCCGCGCAAAATGGTCTCCAGCAACTGCATCCGCTCACGCTGGGCGCGCTGCATCTCCGGCGTGATGCCGTCGGCAGCCAGGATGGCCTCGACCATACCGTTGAGCGTGATGAATTCCTTGGGCTGGAAGAGATACGCCCGGCGCTGCTCCGGCAGCAGGCTGTCCACCAGGTGTCGGTTGAGATCGCCGATCATGCGCTGACGATCCCTGTTGGCCAGGTTGATTTCGTGTGGTAGGAAAATGCCCAGGAAGTCCTTGCTGCCATCATGGTAGAGCAGGGCGCCGCCCATCTGGAAAGTGCGTCGGCAGTTCGGGCAGGTCGCTGAATTCAGGCGGCCCGACAAAAACTGCCCCTTGAGGTCGGGGTTCTGGCCCACGTCAATGATACTGTGAATCTCAACCGGTACGGACGCCCGGCAATAAGGGCAGGACGTCGTTACTTTTTGCGCAGCGATCATGTTCGCCTTCCTTTCGCGGTTCTCGCTTTCGTGTCTCTCGCTTGTTTACATAATAAAATCATCGGCGCCAATGTCAGCACTCATCGGCGCGCAGGGCGCTCGCGGTCAGCCAGCCGTGGATGCCAGCCAGGATGCGGGCCGTCGGGTCGGGTTCCGCTTCATACCAGTGAATGGCCGGGTTGGTGGCGCGGAACCAGTTGCGTTGCTGGCGCACGAAGCGGCGGGTGTTGCGTTTGATTTCCACCACGGCCGCATCCAGGGTCAAATCACCGACCAGGTATTGCCCAATCTCCCGGTAGCCCAGGCCAGTCAGCGCCGGCTGGGTCGCTTGCAAGCCAAGTCCGAGCACGCGCTGGCGCACCTGCTGCACCTCGGCCACCAGCCCCTGGGCCAACATAGCATCCACCCGCGCATCGAGGCGTGCGTAGAGATCAGCGACGGGCCGCTGCAGGCCAACCTGCCAGACCCGATAGGGCGGCGGCTGTCGCGTCTGCAATTGGCTGATGGGCTGTGTACTGGTCAGGCACACTTCCAACGCCCGAATGACGCGGCGCACGTTGCGCCCATCTATGGCCGCCGCGGCAACCGGATCGAGCACAGCCAGGCGTTCATGCAGCGCCGCGGCCCCGTGCCGGACCGCGTCCGCTTCCAGGCGGAGGCGCAGGTCAGGGTCAGGCGCGATCGCGGTCAGCGTCCAACCTTCCAGCACGGCCCGCACATACTGGCCGCTGCCGCCCACCAGGAAGGGCAAGCGCCCGCGGCGCAGAATATCATCAATCGCTTGGTAGGCCAGGTCCCGAAACTCAGCCAGGGTCAGCGCCTGCTCCGGCGGCGCGATGTCCAGCAGATGATGGGGCACCAATGCTCGTTCGGCGGCGGTAGACTTGGCGGTGCCAATGTCCATCCCCTGGTAAACCTGGCGCGAGTCAGCCGAGACAATTTCACCGTCCAGGGCCAACGCCAGCCGGATGGCCAGGGCCGTCTTGCCCACGGCGGTCGGTCCCACCACGGCAATCAGCGGAGGCAGGGCAGGGTCGGGCGGGCGTGTCTCATTCTCCGACGACATTTTGGAGCACCGTGATGCGCTGCAGGTGACCGGCGTGATCGAGCACAATGGCGACGACGTCAATGCGCCAGGCGCCGGTCCAGCCGGTGGTTTGGACATAGGTCTGCGCGGTGGCAACCAGGCGCGCCTGCTTGGCGGGCGTGACCGATTCTTCGGGTGTGCCGAAGGCGGCGCCGCGCCGGGTACGCACTTCGACGAAAGCCAGGACGCCGGCATCCTCCCCCACCAGGTCAATTTCGCCAAAACGGCAGCGCCAGTTGGTGGCTCGAATCGTGTAACCCTGGCGTTGCAGTTCGGCGGCCGCCAATAATTCACCGCGAGCGCCCAGCCCCTGGCGTGCGGTGGTCATGCCTGCTGCTCTGCCGCCCAAGTTGCCGGCGGTTGGGGCGTTGGCAGCACGCGACGAAAGCTCAGTCGGTGCTCAGGACATGGACCGACGGTGGCCAGCGCTCGCAAGTGCGCAGGCGTGCCATAGCCCTTGTTGTGCGCAAAATCGTAGGCCGGAAAGGTGTCGTGCAGAGCGGTCAGCCAGCGGTCGCGCGTGACCTTGGCCACGATCGAGGCCGCGGCAATCGAGAGCGAGCAACTGTCCCCTCTGACAATTCCTTTTTGTGGCACCGGAAGCTCCAGGGTCAAGAAATCAATCAACAGAAAATCGGCTGGCATGCCGAGGGCATGCAATTGTGCGAGCGCGAGCTGCATCGCTTGCCGGGTTGCCGGCACGATGCCAATCCTGTCAATCTCAGCGGCGGCCACATAACCGACACCTACACCACGCGCAACCCGGTGAATGGCGACGGCCAGGCGCTGCCGTTGGCGTGTACTCAACTGCTTGGAGTCATTGACCTCAGCCAGCGCCGGCGGCACATCGCTTAGGATGGGCAAGACCACGGCGGCTGCGACCACCGGCCCGGCCAGCGCCCCGCGGCCCACCTCATCCAGCCCGGCCACGGTGCCGTAGCCCAGTTGCCAGAGCTGGGTTTCTTCGCTCAGGTCAGGCATAGTTGCGCGCTCCAAAAACAAAGCGCAGGGAACATCCCTGCGCTCTCACGCTTGGCGAAGTGAAAGGCACCCCGCACCCCGGCGAACGAGCGGCGACGACGGACTAGTCGCGCAGCTCACGCAGGCGGGCGGACTTGCCGCGGCGCTCACGTAGGAAGTAAAGCTGGGCACGGCGCACCTTGCTGTGCCGCAGGACTTCGATCTTGTCCAGGCGGGGCGAGTGCGACAGGAACGTGCGCTCGACGCCAATGCCGTGCGATGCAATGCGGCGTACGGTGAACGATGAATTGACACCGCTGCCGCCCTGCAGGCGCATGATGACGCCCTGAAAAATCTGCACACGCTCGCGGTTGCCTTCGATGATGCGCTGATGCACCTTGACCGTGTCACCGATTCTCAGCGCCGGCATGTCGCTGCGCAGTTGTTCTTGCTCTACTGAAAGCATCAAAGTATTCGTCATGATGACCCTTTCTTCTTATGATTCCTACGGTCTGTCTTTGCCATTTTTTGGTCTTGCGTCGAATGATCTCTGACGCTTGCAGTCCCGGTCGCAGCAGGCCCTTTATGACAAGCGGAACCCGGTGGCATGGGCCGCCGGGTCAGACTTCGCACATGGTTTATTGCCGTGTTGACGCACGATTGGCGATTATAACATGGAGTAACACAACCGCCAAATTATCGGTGGTCAGCGCCTCGGGCGCGATGCCGAATGGGCAACGGACGGCCGTCGCGCCCGAGGCGTGACCAAAGCGCGGACTACGGGCAGGGGGTGGGCGTGGGCGCAACATCGAGGTCGGTGGCTGCATCGGCTGTGGTTGCGTCTCCGGGGTGAGATTCGGTGCCAGGTACAGGAGGAACCGACGCAGTATCTGCGCTGTCAGGCCGGGCTGGGCCTTGATTGACTCGGTCCAGTATTGCCTCGCGTTCCGCCGGGCTGAGTTGTTCGGTTGGCCCTGCGGCAACGGTCAGGTCGTCTACGCCGACAGGGCTGGCGTTGGCCTGCCCGCTCTCTTCAGCGCCGAGGCTATCTCCGATCACAGCCGTGGGTGTGGGGCAGCCGGTTTGGTCGGCTTGACCGCCGGTATTGCTCATGGGGGCCTGGAAGGTGCAGGCGCCCAGGGCAAGCGCCACGATATTGGCGATGGTACACATCTTGAAAGTGCTCCACTGTCTTGTTGTCATCATGTTGTACTGACTCCTTTGGATGATTGACTCGCAGACTGCCGAAGTCTTGCAGACTTCCGAAGTCTCACTCTCGTTGAGCCGCGTCCAAGACGCTTGCCTGGCGCGATTTGTTCAATTGCGGACGCACGGCGCAGGCCACAGAAAAGTCCGGCGTCGCATGTGCGACGCCGGACTTCTGGTCCGTCAGTGGCTCAGGAGGCGGGCGAGGGGCCGCCGCCATCTTAGGTCTATCTCAGGGTTTAGTAGCCAGCCCAGCGGCTCCAGTTGTAGTAGTCGCGTGAGCGGCCGAAGGCGAAGTAGACCGGGGCGCTGCAGACGCTGCAGTTGGTGCTGCCGGGGATGTAGTGAGCGCCGGCCACCCAGTTATTTTGACCGGGTTGGAAGACGCGCACCGTGTTGTAGTCGCCCCATTTGTTGTCAGAGGGGCGCGCGCTGCTGGAGATGACGCCATGGAGGCTGAAGCCTGGCGGCGCGTTGGTGAAATCATCGGCGATGATGTAGCCGACGCGCGACTTCCAGCTATCACTACTCTGCGCGTAGTCCATGACGATGCCCAGGTCACCACGTGCATTGGCCGCCACGCTGGGGTAGCCGTAGCAGTAGCTGGAGCTCCAGATGTAGGGCCGTCCCTGGCTACCGCTGACCTGGGACAGGGTGTCTTCGTAGACCGCGTAGCCATTGATGTAGGGCTGCGTGAAACTGCCGCCCTGCTGCACATTCCACCACCAGCCGAGAATCTTACGGCCGTTGACGTTGAGGTTGGCGTGGTGCAGTTCGTAGCGTGCACCGGCCAAGAGGCGGTCGCTGGAGCGGCCCATCCAGTTGCCGCTGCTGCTGCCGCACTGATGGCTGCTGCCATACGTCCACGCCGCCACGCTGTTGATGACCTGGTAGGTGCTCGTCGAATTCTCCGGCCAGCGCCAGATGCTGATGCGGTTGTAGGGCGAGCTGGTCGGGTTGTTGGACGCAAAGTACATGACATGGTCCGCGCCCTGCACCGGCACGAAGGTGAACCACGAGGTGCTGGAGGTGTAGTTGTAGCTGAACCCGGAACAGGAGCGCAGGGCATCCAGCGGGAGACGCAGCATTACCGTGCGCGTCCAGGAACTGTTGGCGTTGAACATGTTGTAAGCGATGTACGCGTAGTCTGCGCCCAATTGGATGTGCGGATAGTCCCACCATTGGTTCGTCCAGCCGCTGTTGGTGTTGGTGGGGTAAAAGTCATAGGCGCAGAAGGAGGCCGCGCCGTTGGTGGAGACGCTCAGGCGGAAGCGATTGACGCCGGAGGCATTGGCTACGCCCTGGCGCAGCCACAGGAACATGTCACGCGCCTTGTCGTACTGCACAATCTGGTCACAGCAGAAGTCGGACATGTTGGTGTACGCGTTGATGTAGCTCCACGTCGAGCCGCCGTTAACAGAACGCGCGGCAAACCAGTTGCCACTGTAGAAGGCGTACTTGCCGCCGACGCCCAGGCTGGGCTCGAGCACGTTCGACTTATTGCCACTGGGGATGGTGCCGCCGAAGGCAACGTTACGATAGAGCTGGGCATCGCCAGGCGCCAGCGGCGCCTTGTCGGCGTTGGCCGCTTCGGCCAACGTGGTCTCGGAATCAGCGGCCGGGGCGACGTCCAACTGCAGACCATCGCTGGCCTCGGCAGAGTCGAGATCACGGGCTGGTCCCGGCAGATTGACGCGGTCAATGTTGAAATCCAACTGAGCCTGCTGTTCGCTGCTCAATTCTGGCATCTTGTCCGACCACTCTGCGACTTCTTCAAACGGCGCTGCAGCCACAGCGGTACCAACGTTTTCGGTGGAAACGAAGCCCTCCTGGCTGCGCTGCGCATAAAGCGGCATGCCGGCCAAGACGACCATGACGATCAGGGCCAGACTCATGGCCCGCAAGCGACGACTAAAGAGACTCATACGATCCTCCTGTGACAGATGCAAACTAAACTCGACGCGCCGGCTTGCCTCGCTATCATCACCAAGCGGGAAACCGACAATCGTCTTTGGACTTTATATGAGGGGGCATGAGGGGACACGTGGTAAAGATCCGAGGGGTCAGCCAAATGTTGTTCGATAGGTCGTTCGCTGCCTCCTTGCAGTTGCCAGTGCCTGGTTTCTGTGTTTGGGCGTCATGTGGCGGTGATGACCTTGGAGTACGCCCACCTGGTGGGTTGACGACGGGATGGTAGGGACTGTGGTACAAACATTCGGGAACGTAACGAGATTATAACAGACCACGGTCGGCGATTCTGTAAGAACACTGACTTTGGCTCCGTCTGTGCCAACCATGCCGCGGGTGCTGATAGTCTGTCAAGGAAAGCATGAAAGCATGAAAGCATGACGAGACTTGACATTTCCTACCAAATCTGGTTGACCGTACACGCCTGATCCCAGGCGGATGCGGCCAGCGTGACATCGAGCAGGTCAATTTGCCCGTCGTAGTTCAGATCGAGGCTGGCATCCCAGCCAGGGGTGAGGAGATGGGTGTTCCAAGAGCCGGCCACGCGTTGCACATCATCGGCGCCGCTGCGGCCGTCCTGATTTTGGTCTACGCAGGCCGGCGAGGCCAGGCGCCCCAGGGCCAGGACGCCGCCGCCATCGGCGCGGTAGGTTTGGCCGCCGGGCGTCACGCTGAGTGTCTGGCCGGCGCCGGCCGGCTGCACGGTCAGCGTGACGCCGGCATTGGGCAGCAGGCCGGTGATCAAGAAGGCGGTGACAGTGGCCGGCAGGCTGACGCTGAACGCGCCACTGTCGCCAAAGTTGACGGGAAACAGGACGGCGGTATCGCTGATGATCGCGCCAGCGTAGGGGATGCCGCTGGCGCTTTGCACGGCGGTCACCGGCGCGGGCGCCGCGCCCGCGTCCAGGCCCTGCAGCACGTGCAAGAAGCGCACCGCGGCCGGGCCGCCCGGCGCTTCCACCTGCAGCCGGTAGTGCATCATCTCCCCGACCGCTGTTTCATCGTAGCCGGCGCCGTTGGGAACGCTGTTGTCGAAGCTCAAGGCGGCTGTGGGTGGCAGCAGCGTATCTACGGCCAGGATTTGGCCGGCAGGCGTGGTGACGGTGACGTGATGTCCAACGATGATCGGCGCGGCCGGCAGCATGAGCCAAAAGCGCTTGAAGCGGTTGGCGCTGGCTGACGCGGCGCGGTCGTAAACCACGATAGTGTCAGGCTTGAGCCAGACGATGGCGCGCTGCGCCTGCAGGATGGCGCTGGAGTTGGCGTCCGGGTTGTTGTAGAGATTGGCAGCGTCGCCGCTGGCGTAGACATAATGCGGCGCCAGGCTGTGCGCGAGCCAGGTAGGATCGCCGCCTGGGCCATAGGCGTACTGCGAGCCGTGCGCGTAGTTGGCCTGCCAGAAGCTGATACCGGTGTTCGGCGGGTCGTTTTGCAGAGCCAGGGTGTTCTTGTAGTCGGAGTTGCCCGAGAAAACGCCGTAGCCGGCCCATTGCTTGGTCAGCCATTCGCCCTTGCGGTAGAACTCGAACATGTTGCCGGTGCCGTGTTGGTGATCAATGCTGTTCCAGCCCAGCTTGTAGGTGAACCAGCGCGCCTGGGCATCCCAGCCGGTGCGGGCTGAGAGCAGCCCGACGCCCGGCGCAAGATACTCGGTGGGCAGGGCCGGGCGTGGGTCTGCGACTGGAGCAGCGGCCGGATCGAACAGCATGAAGTAGAGCACACAGTCGCGCACATGGTTGAAATCGCCGGCGCGCTGAACGAGGTGTGCGGCGCCGCCGGGCGCCAGGTGAGTCTGCGCCCAGCGGATGGCGTCGCGGCGGGCGCTATCGCCGCGATAATCGGCGTAGAGGCCGAGGGCGCCGAAGAGGGTCATCGTGTCGCGCATCCAGACATCCTGCGCATCGCCAAAATCGGTGGGCAGATGGACCGGCCCCATGTACTCCAACCCTGGCAGGATGCTGGGCACGGGGCTGAGCAACTGCATGTGGCCGGGGATGACCGCGTCCCAGAAGGGATCGCCGTCCAATTGCACCTGCGGCCCCCAGACGGCGGGATCGGCCTGGCCGGCCGTGTAGAGGGCCAGCATCAGTTCGGCCGCGCGACCGAGGCCGGTGGGGCCATAGGCAGCGCCTTCGGGCGAGATGCCGCCGCCAGCCTGGCTGAGGGTCAGTTGACGGTGCATGTAGAGCCAGGCGCCGGTGGCATCCGCCAGGTAATCCTGCACCTGATCCCCAACCACGTTTGGATTGCCCGGATCATCGGCCGCGTCCAGGGACATCGCCATCAGGCCGATCTGGTTCATGTGCGCATCGAAGAAATTGTTGGCCGCGGTGCGGAAGCGGTCCGCATCCGCGAGCAGGGCCGGGTTGTTCAGCAGCCACACCGGCTCTGGGTGATCGAGACCGGAGGTGGTGGCGACCAGATTCTCGTTGAGCCAGCGCAAGAAGACGGTGCGAATGGTGACCTTGTCTTGCGCCGTCAGCGAGGGGTAGATCCAGTCAACGGTGAGTGGGAAGGCCTCGCCGAAGAAGAGGGAGCGCATATTGGTAGAGAAGTTGGCGCCCCGGTAATGGCTGTCCTCCGGGGTGGGGCCAAGCACCGCCTGATCCATGATGGTCATGAGCAGGGTGCGGGCGCGTTGCGCGTAGTCAGCACGGATTGCCGGGCTGTTTTCAATCAACGACATGAAGGCGAACAGTTCCGCGCCCCATTCGACGGGGTACGCATAGTAGGCGCCGAAGGTGCAGCCGCAGTCTTCGGTGAACAGGCGGCCATCGTCCATGCGCGCTTTGTAGTCGAGCGCGAGGGCCTGAATGCCCTGGGCGTAGATGGGGTTGGACGGCACGGCCCAGGCGCGCAGGCGCGGTAGGTCAGCCGGGCGCAGCCACAGCCGTGGATGATCGGGCGGTAGGTTGGGCGTGGGCGGCGGGGTGACGGGCGCTGCCGTGGGCGACGGCGTGGGGGTTGCCGATGCGGGCACGCCGGTGCTCGTGGGCGTAACGGTGACGACCGCCGGCGTGGGGGTCGCGGTCGGCGTGGCGCTGAGGGGGGTGGGGGTTGCGGTGGCATTGTGCTGAGCCTTCCAGTATTGCAGCAGTTGCAGCAGGGCTTGCGGTGGATTGGCGGGCGGCAGTTGCCCGGCCTGGTCGGTGGTGTTCAGGCCGTGGCAGGAAGTGCAGACGCGCACCTCGCCGGGCTGGAAGGTGATCCAGTAGCGTTCGCGAATGACGCTGGCGCCGCTGCCGTCGGTCAGTTGCCAGGTCATGGCGCGGCGGGCGGGAACAAAGGCCGCGGTCGAGCCATCGAGCGCGACGGCGACGCTGCCAGTGGGACCGCCGGTCAGTGGGTTGTTGTTGAGCGCGGCGGCGTCGTGCAGGGGTTGGGCAAGCACGCGGCGACCGGGGAAAGGCGTCTCGCCACAGCAGCCGCTGAAGCCGCGCAGTTGATCGGCCTGGAAGAATTGCAGATGGCCCAGGTCGTAGATGCGCCCGCCTGTGCCCAGGGTCTGCGCGCCGCCGGGCACTCGCAGGTTGAACGGCTGCTGTTTATCCAGGTCGTCGCGGGTGGTCACGTTGCGGCTGACAGCGAGGGCGAGCTGGTTTTGCACCAGGTAGGCGCGCAGCTCCGCCACCGTGACGCCGGCCTGATCGAACATCTGCTGCTCGGGCGCAGCCAGCGGCGGTGTGGGACGGCTGGGGATGGGCCGCGGCCGAACTTCAACCGGGTTGAGCTCCCAGAGGGGGCCGCTGTAGCTGATGTACTCGTCGGGCGACCAGTAGCCCAGGGTCTTGGTGATGCCGGTGGTGAGCAATTGGCCGCCGACCCAGTAGCCGTTGGCGCCGAGGGTTAGGGTCTTGAGGCGAAAATCATAGCGGGTGTCATGTGGCCCGCCCTGGTTGCCTTCGGCGCGTGTTTCCGGCGTATGCACGGCGAGCAGGGTGCCATCAGCAAGGGGCAGCGGCTCACGGTAGTGACCGGAGTGATTGGGGTTGGGCGGGTCGTTATCCTGGCGATAGCTGGCGGTGGCGCGATGGGTCACGTAGGTCACGGCGACATGATCGGCATCGAGCCCGGGCGGTACCGTCATGCTGATGACCTGGCCGGAGGCGTGCGTGCTGAATTCGGGCGCGTCCACACCGTAGTAGGCGCCGGGGTGCAGGGGGTCTTCCTTGATTTGGAACATGTTGTTGATCAGATTGGGGTTGAAGCGGCCGATCTGCCCGTAGTAGTCAATCAGGTTGGGGTCATCGGTCAGCGCCCGCGGGATCCAGCCGGCCAGTTCGTGGCGCCCCAAGTGGTTGATGGTCTCGCCTTCGCTGCCATCCTCGTTGATTTGCCAGGGGAAGAACTGGTTGAAGGTGTGTCCGGCCAGGTTGGTGCCGCCGAGCAGATCACCGCGACAGGGGCGCGGCTCCGGGTAAACTTCGCTGCGGTCATCGAGGCGCACGGCCGCGGCCGATTCATCAGAATAGTTGAAGGTGCCGTAGTAGCTGCTGGCGCAGTTGGCGCCGGTGCCATAGTTGGCGTCGGCGTCGGCCTGCTGGTCACGCTGCAGGTGATCCCACTGGGTGAAGAGCACGCGGCCGAAGCTGTCAATGATGGGACCGAAATCGCCGGAGGGCGCGTGGTTGAGCAGGCGCAGGTCGCCGGTCTGGGGATCAAGGCTCCAGAGTCCGGTGTTGGTGGGCGCCAGTTCGTACTCGTCACGCTGGGGGTAAAGATGCGCCGCGCCATCGCGTGGCCGGTCCGAGACAAAGATGATGCGCTCGTTGCTGGCGTAGAGCGGGTAGATGTTGTTGAAGTTGGCCGGCTGATTGGGCACCAGGGTAATGATCGGGGTGTCGGCAGGCCCCAGGCCGGTGATCTCGTAGAGTTGCCAATAGACGGTAATCCACTGGTAGCGCTGCGTGGGCGCGCCAATCACCATGCTGAAGAGGGCTTTGCTACCGCTCCAATGCACAGCCGGATCACGCACGGCGATGGCGGTGGCGCCCTGGAACGCGCTGGGCGCACCGTAGCCGGCCGCGGCCGTCAGGTTCTTGAGACTACCGTCCGGATAGCGGATCCAGAGGTCGCCGCCACGGGCGACGGCTGACATGTCGGTGCCCTGGTTGCCGAAGGTGGAGCCGATGGTGGTGAAGTCCGAACGGATGGGCGGTTGTGCGACAAACAGGATCGGGTAGGGCAGGGTGGTCGGGTTTTCTGGCGCGCCAGGTTGGGCGGTTGGATCATCACCGGCCTGGACGGGCGCGCAGATGAGCAGGCTGAGGCAGAGGCTCAGCAGTAGGGTACGAACCGGGATTGGGTGAGACATGGTACTCTCCTTAGGGAAGCGGGATAACTAATTCAGAAAGCACCGGAGGGCGCCGGTGCTGGGATAAGTGTCGTTTCGCGTCGGGATGGCGCCATAAGTAGTGGCCCTGCGCTGACACTGCGCACGCATTTGGTTCCCCGGACGCGTCTACGGCCAGGTCACCGATGGCCAGCCAGGTTCCCGGCTGTGGGCCGAGCAATCGTCGGATGATCTGAACGCCAGTCTACCACGAGTGCGGCCGCGATACCTGACATTTCTTGCCAGACAGGAGAGGTACACGGATTGACACAGATTGACACTGATCGCTTTCGTGTCTGTGTTGATCTGTGAAAATCCGTGTACCAAAGATGACGCGGTAACAAACAAGCCGGAGGCTTGTGTTACGGTGCGACGTAGGGCAGGTAGCTGCGTCGCTGCGAAGCGCCGCCGGTGGGCGTTGGCGTTGGGGTACGCGTGCGCGTGGGGGTGGGTGTGGCCGTGGCTGCGCCGCCGCCTTCGGTCAGGTTCTTGCCGCTGGCAACCAGACCAAACGGCTGTGCGCTGCCCTGGGGCACGTTGAAGCCCTTGACGCGCACGGTGTAGGCGCCGCTGGGTGCGTTGTCCAGGAAGACGGTTTCGATCACATTGTTGCGGTCGGCCGACCCGCCGCCGTTGCCGTGGTAGACCGTGCCGGTGGGCCCGGTCACTTCCAGATCCAGGTCATTGACGAGGGCGTGCGTAGTGCCGGGATTGGCGGGGTAGTCCAACCAGGCCAGGGTGATGCGCAGGGGGCCGCCGCCGCTAATCGGGGTGGCGGTGGGGGTTGGTGTGACGGTAGCAGTGGCCGGCGGGCCGCTTTGCACATCGAAGCTGACATCGTCAATGAAGAAGCTGGAAAGGACGCTGTCATCGGTGACGACGCGGAAGCGCACGCGCACCGTCTTGCCGCGGATGGCCGTCACCTGGCTGGGGGTCAGGGTGTAGCTGGCGTACTGCCAGGCATCGGTGGGCGGCACCGCGTCAATGTCTACCGCATCCACGTAGTGCGAGCCGTTGACGGGATCAATGATCTGCAGCGCGAAGTAGTCGAAGCTGGCGCTGCTTTCGTCGGTGGTGGACCAGTACCAGAATCCCAGGGTGGCGCCGGTGGCCGCGGCCGAGACATTGACCGATTGGAAGAGCTGGTCGTCGGCGTCATGATAGCCGCCGAGCCAGGCCGCGTAGCTGCCGCTGTGCGGCGCCACAGGCAGGTCATTGGCATGGTTGATGATGGGCGTAGGCACCTGGGTGGTTTCGGTCCAGCCGTTGTGATACTGCTCGAAGCCGCCGTTGATCAGCATCTCGGCGGCCGGTGCATAGGCGACGGGGCGTGCTCCGCCACGGCTGTCAACTGCGGCCACATCAGCTGCGGCGGCCGCCGCGTTGTTGATGGTCATCTGGTAGGTTCTGACGCCGCCTGTCGCCAGGCCGGCGGTGTCGTTCTTCAGCACAATTTGGATCGGCGAATCAGGCTTGACGCTGGCGGCCACGTCCACGCGGCCCCAACCGGTGACGCTGTTGGGCCGACCGTTGGGCACTTCCTGGGTGGCGCCGCCGCCGTATTGGCCGGGCGCCATGTTGTGCGCGCCGTTGATCAGCGCGGCCTTGACCAGCGCGGCCAGGGGATTGGCGATGCCGCGCACGCTGATGATCCACTGGCGCACCAGCGCGGTGGCGCCGGCGGTCAGCGGCGTGGCCATGCTGGTGCCGCCCTCGTAGAGGTAATTGCTATCGTACACGCCCCAGCCTGTGCCCGCGCCGGCGCCGTGTGAGCGCACCGAGACGATGTTGGTGCCGGGCGCGACGATGTCAGGCTTGATGCGGGCATCGTCGGTTGGTCCGCGGCTGGAGAAGCCGGCCAGCCCTTCGGCGTTGTCCGAAAGGCGGTCAGAGCTGATGGGGCTGGCGCTGAAATCGCCCGGCCAACAGTTGCCCCACAGGCTGCACGCCCCGCCGGGGTTGTAGCCGCCGCTGCTGCGCAGATTCTCGCTGGCGCCGACGGTGATCGCGTTCTTGGCCGTGCCCGGCGAGGCCATGGAGTCGGGGTCAATCACGCCGTTGCCGTTTTGGTCGGTGCCTTCATTGCCCGCGGCGAAGAGGATCACCATGTCCTGGTGCGTCCAGGTGAATTGATCCACCTCCTGCGCGTTCGCGGTATAACCGCCATATGGATTGCCTGCTGACCCGGTGGGGCCGCCCCAACTGTTGGTGTGGATGCGTGCGCCGTCGTTGTACGCCACCTGGAAGAGGTCGTTGAGGTCGTCGGGAATGCCGCCCAGGCCACCGCTGGAGTCCTGCAGAGATTGGAAGACGAGCTGGGCTTCAGGTGCGACGCCGGCAAAGGATGCAGCGTAAGTATGAGTTGCCGGATTGCTGCCCGAATTGACGCCATTGCCCAGCACCGAGCCGGCCACGTGCGTGCCGTGCGCGCTCGGATCGCTCCAGTTGTTGGTGCGCCCCAGGGCATAGGTGCTGACGATGCGGCCGGCGAAATCGGCGCTGATGGTGCCGAGGCTGCCGGTGTCGAGACCGGAATCGGCCACACCCACGATCTGACCCTGCCCGAAGAGGTTGACGCCCTGGGCGGTCATGCGCTGCCAGGCCAGGTTGACGTTCATGATGCCGCGACCGACATCATTGCTCAACGTCACGGGGTAAACCGGCTCGATCCACTGCACCGCATCCACCTGGGCCAGGGCGGGCAGCGCATCGGCGTTCAGGCGCAGGCGCAGCACAGGCCCCCAGCCGTGGTCAGAGGCTGTACTGACCTGCGCGCCCAGTCCGCTGAGGGTTGCGAGCAGGCTGTCCTGATTTTCGCCGGGAAAGCCGAGCACGCGCAGATCGAGCGCGGCGTTGGCTGACGCTGCTTCCGCAGTCAGAGCCGGGCTGAGCTTGAAGGCCGGGTAGTAGGCCCCGATCCAGCGCACCTGCGGCATCTGGCGCGCCTGCGCCAGGCTGGCCTCGCCATGCACCCGTACCACAAACGCATAATCAGGGATGTAGATCAGCGGTTCCAGTCCGGCGCCGGCCAGCTCGGTTTTCCACGCCTCTTCGATGGGGCCGCGGAACTGCACGATCTGATAGGGCGCTTTCTCCGGGTCCACCAGGCCGAGGGCGCCGGCGGGCATCTTTTGCTCAACCTCGCGCGGATCGAAGGTGGCCCATTGCAGGCGCAACAGGCTGCTGCCTGTCTCCTGCGCGCGGATGCGCGTGGTTGCCACCAGCGCCGCGCCAAGCAGGAGCACGACGATCAGGAAGAGATAGAACCTGGGCGGGGAACTACTTGGCGAATGGGTGGAAGGTGCTGCAAAACTGTCGTCCATCGTAATCTCCTTTTTTGGGGGATAGGGGATTGGGGGAAAGGGGGATTGGCGACCGCGCCGGTCAGGAGGTCAGCACAATCATCTGGGGATCAACCAATTCTAACTGGTCCGGCTGTAGAGTGCAGGAAGCTAATCATACATCCAGGGGCGCGTCAGCGTCAAGTATGGCTGGCGTTGGGGTGAATGTCAAGCGGTGACATTTTGATTGTGCATGGGGGCATGTTACAATTCGTGGCAGAGGGCCTTTGACGCCGGCCTGGCGCTGGGCCGTGAGGCGCAAGCCTGTTCTTGACGTGCGGGGTTCAATCCGATGGATAACGTAATCGTTTGTGTCGTTCAACAGAAGATGCGGCTGCCGGCCGATCTGGCCGATTTCGAGCATGAGCTGCGGCGCTTCCTGCGCGTGGCGCAGGCAAAAGGCGCGCAGTTGATTATTTTTCCCGAACTGGCCGGCATGATGGCGGCGCCGCCGCTGCTGAACAGCCTGCGGGCCGGCCTGCTCAAGCAGGCGGATCGCGGCCGCCAGAACCGCGCCGGATTCTGGGAGCGCGCGCGCAGCAAGATGGCTTCTGGCACGGCCGGCCTGCTTGGCTCCGATTTTCAACGTGAGCTGGGCCGCTTGCTCGACCAGAACAGCCACACCCTGTGGGACAGCTATGCCGATTTGTTCGGACGCCTGGCCCAGGAGTTCAGTGCGACCATCGTCGCCGGCAGTCTGTACGCCGTGGACAGCACCGATGGTGGTATTCGTAATGTGGCGACGGTGTTTGGGCCGCAAGGCACGGTGCTCGGGCAGCAGTCACGGGTGGTGATGGTGGCCGAAAATACGGCGCTGGCCGAAGCAGGCGACGGTTGGACGGCGATTGCCACACCGGTCGGGCGCCTGGGCCTGCTCCTGGGGCCAGATGTGCTTTATCCGGAGGCGGGGCGCCTGCTTGCTTACCAGGGCGCAGAGATGATCATCAGCCTGGGAGCTTGCAGCGAACCGGCCCTTTACCACCGCATGCGCGCCGGGCTGCTGGCACGGGTGCAGGAAAACCATCTGTACGGTGCGATCAGCTTCATCGTTGGCTACAACCCATTCACGCCGGGCGAGTCCGAACCGTTCATCGGGCGCAGCGCCATCTGCGCGCCGCTGGAATTCACCAACCGCTACACGGGCATCATGGCCGAAGTGGGCGCGGAAACGACCGAGGGCATCATCTCGGCCGCGTGGGATTACGTGGCCCTGCGCCAGTTGTGGGAAACCAGCGTGGTGCCGGTGCGGCGGACGATTCCGCTGGCCGTGGCCGCGCCGGTTTTCATGAACATCTACCAGCGCGGGGCGGCGCAGTTGCCTTCGCCTGAAGATGCTGCGCCGCCGCTGGCCCTGCCCGCACCAGTAGCGACGGCCACGTTGGAGCCGGCGCGGGAGGACGCTACGCGGCCCCTGGACCTTGACGATCTGCCGGTGATGGGGATGAGCGAGGCGCCGATGGGGACGGAACCGCAGGAGTCAATCCCACTGTCGGAAGAGCGAGAAGAAGACACCGCCGCGGAGGACGCGGCCAGGCCGCGACGCTGGCCCTGGCAACGCTAACCTGAAAATAGCATCGTCGCCCGTAGGTCACGTCTCCGGCGTGACGGCGCTCTCTGCACCAGATCACACGCTCCTGCCCCAAAGCCGTCCGGCCAGGAGGCCGGACCTACAAAGACAGCCGCCCTCTTCCCCCCTTCTCTTCCCAGGCGAGCCAATGCCTGACAGGCGGCGGCGGTAGACCTACAAAGACAGCCGCCCTCTTCCCCCCTTCTCCTCTCCGCCGCGCGGAGAGGAGAAGGGGTCGGGGGTTGAGGTGAGGACTCCCGGTCCGTCCGCAGGGCGTCAATCGGCGCTGTGGTTGTCCACGAAGTAGGAACTGCAGGCTTCGTCAATCATCTCCGGCACCAGGCGCGGGGGTGAATCGGTGTAATCAGAGATGGAGAGGATGGTCTTGATGATGTCGCGCGCATGAACAGACTGAATGGGGCGGCGGGCATCCCGATACCACTTTTGCAGGATGTGATTGAATCCGGCTTCGTCGAAGGGCACGTCGAAGACCTGGCAAACCTTGATGAAGATCTGGCGGAAGGTTTTTTCATCGGGACCTGCCACTTCAACCTTCATCTGAATGCGGCGCAGAAATGCGCCATCCACCAACTCACTGGGGTCCAGGTTGGTCGAGAAGACGATCAACTGGCGGAATGGGACTTCCATGGTTTGGCCGGAGCGCAGACGCAAGAAGTCAATCCCACTTTCCAACGGCACGATCCAGCGATTCAGCAGCTCTTGCGGACTCATCTGCTGGCGGCCGAAGTCGTCAATCAAGAACATGCCGGCGTTGGCTTTGAGCTGCAGGGGCGCCTCGTAGAATTTGGCGACCGGCTCGTAGCGCAGTTCGAGGGCTTCCATGCGCAGCTCGCCGCCGACCATGACGGAGGGCCGTTGAAAGAGGCCCCAGCGCCGATCTACACCGGCGTTCAGGCGTGCGGCCTGCGGGTCGTTGGGGTCGGCTTTGATCGGCACGTGGACGAGCGGATCGAACACCTGGATGATCTGGCCGCCCATGCAGATGGCGTAGGGAATCCAAATCGGCTCGGTATTGGCGATCAGCTTGGCGACGGCCTGGGCCACGGTCGTCTTACCGTTACCAGGTGGCCCGTAGAGAAAGAGCGATGAGCCGGCGTTGATGGCCGGGCCAATTTTGCGATGAAAGCTTTCTGGCAATATGAGATGACTGAGCGCCTGTTTGACCTGGGCCTGGTTGACGCGCTGTTTGTTGGTGGTTTGGAGCAACACTGAGCGCTTGTAGGCTTCTGCGTCCACCGGTGCTGGCCCGACGTACTGGGTGCGATCCACGGAATCACGGGCGCGCCTGCCGCCCTCGTCGGTTAGACGATAGGTGTAACTGAAACGGAGGGCGCCGGCGCGTACCACTTCAACCAGGTGTTCGTGCGACAGTTCCGAGAGCACCTGGTCAACGATTTGCGGATGCACGCGCAGAATCTCTACGAAACGACCGACGTTGACCTCCCCTTCATTGAACAACAGACGATAGATCAGGTCTGTGATGATGGATGCAGGGATGCCTAGTTGTTCAAGCCGCGTGGGCTGGGTCAGCAGTTGTTTCAAATCATCTGCAATAGCCACTACCTCTCTCCTCTCATCTTCTTCATCCTCTTCTCCTCTTCTCCTCTGCGAGGTGACGGCGGGGTACACATGCTGACGAAATCGCTCGTTCTCAGGTTATGGTGTGCGGTACACAATGACTAGCCGCGGGCGACCTGCCGTAGGTATCGCGCCGGACCAGATGCGCTCTGCGCTGTTGAAGCCAACCTGGACGCTGGTTGGCCCATCACCCTTGAACAGAAATCCGTAGTTGGCGGTTGGTTCGACCAGCCAGCGCCTGATGGCCTGAGTGACATCCCAGCGCAGCCACCCGGGCTGTGAGGGTAGATTTTGGATGTCGAGGGGCTGAGGGTCATGGTCGGCTGGGCTGCTGGCGCCGGGAAGATTCCAGGCCTGACCGGCGTTGGCCTGCTGCCAGGTGGCGGCGGCCGCGGCCCAGCCACGACGCATCACGTGAACGCTGACCGCCAGGGGCGCATCGTTGGAACGATCGTTGAGGTAGAGCTCAAGCCAGGCTCCCAGGATGTCGGCATTGGGCGGCAACAGTTCCTGGTTGAAGGAGATCACTGCGCGGGCGACAGTGTCATGCGAACTTGAGCCAATGCGCAGGATCGGCTCAAGCGCATGGGTGGTAGACGGTGAACCGGCGCCCATCCAGAAATCGTTCGTACCAAAGTAGCCGCGCACGCCCTGCTGCAAGGTCAACGTGTGGGCGTCGGGATTGTAGATGGGGGTGGCCGACGGCGTGGCAGTTGGGGTCGCGGTGGGCAGCGGGGTGGATGTGTGGGTAGCCGTGGCGGTCGGGGTCGGCACCGAGCCATGTGTGGTGTAGACCAGGCTCAGGCTCGGGCGCAAGGTGACATCGCGGCCATACTCACTGCTGGCGAAGCTGACCAGAACCGTGTCGTTGTTGTCTGTCTTGCCCTCCAACAGCAGGCCGCGGTTCGTGGCCGGTTGATTGACCCACAACTGCACGATGTTCGTCATATCGAAGACGCGCCAGCCAGCATAGCTGTCAATGAGCGTGTGTCCGCTTGGCTCGCGTTCGCGGTCGCTGTTGACACCGCCGACCCCTGGCCTGGCCCAGGGCTGCGGGCCTTCGGCGCCCTGCATGGCGCGGTTCCAGGTGACTTCGGTTTCCCACCAGGCGCGCAAGACCCGGTAGACTGACAGGTTCATGGGGGTGACGTTGCTGCGGCTGACCTGGTACATCTTCAGGGTGGCTTGTTGGACCACAGCGCCTGACGGCAGAGCGCTGAGGTCGAAGTGAATCAGCGCCTTCATGTCGGCGGCAGCCGGCCAAAAGTCGTTGGACCAGCGCACGTCCAGGTAGGCGCCGCTGCCATTGTTGGTGTCAGGCGCATACATCTCGATGTCCGCGTCGTGCATGCCGCTGAAACCGCTGCCCTGTTGTAGAACCAGGGTCTGCCAGTAGTCCGGCGTCGGGGTGTTGAGCGGTGTCGGCGTGGGGGTGTAGGTGGGCGTGCTGGTAGCAGTGGGCACGGCGGGGTCGGTGGTGTAGGCAAAGCGCAACGTGGGGCGGGTATCTACCTGCCAGTGCGTGCCACTGCGCATGTCGTAATAGACGGTTTGGCCGTCCAGCCCTTCGATCATCAGCATGACGCCGTAGTTCTGCCCCGGATTGTCGAGCCAGAATTGCAGCAGGGCAGTCACGTCGAGATTGACCCAACCATTGGGCTGGAGAATGCCCTGCGTGGTGGTGGGATCGGTCAGGCGGTCGGTTTCGAGGCCATCAGCGCCGGGCTGTTGCCAGGGGCCGCCGGTGCTGGCCTGCAGCCAGGTGGCCTGCTGTTCCCACCAGCGCCGCGTCATGCGGTAGACCTTGAGCCGGACAGGATGCGGATTGGAGCTGTATTGGAAGTAGAGCGACAACGTGGCGTCGCGCACGGGGGCGCTCCAGGGGATGGTATCGAGGCCAAAGCGCAGCAAGGCGCGTTGGTCCTCAGCGGGGTTGGTGAAGTCGTCCCGCCAGCCGGCCGTGAGCAGCGAAAAGGTGCCGCGGTTGGTGGTGGGCTGCCAGCGGATGATGGTCGTGTCTTGCGTGTCAGTGAAGCCGTAGAGGCCCTGGCGCAAGGTCACTTCGTGCCAGGGGGTGAAGGTGGACGCAGGGGTCGGCGTCGGTGTGGGCTGCTGGCGATCGGTGGAATAGATCAGGCGCAGCAGCGGGCGCAGATTGACCTGACCGTTCTGCGAGCTGAGCGGCGCGTAGGCCACATCGGTGCCGTTGAGGCTGGCGATGGCCAGGAGCAGGCCGTAGTTCTCCTCAGGGTTGGCGACCTGAAATTGCACCAGGTCGGTGACATCGAGCACGATCCAGCCGTCGGATTGCGTAAACGAGAGGTCGGCATTGGTCTCACCGGCGCGATCATGGGCGATGGAATCAGCGCCGGGGAGGCCCCACGGTGCGCCGCTGACCGGGCTGAGCCAGGTGACTTCGCTTTCGTTCCAGGGCCGCAGCAGGCGCCAGCCGCGCAGTTGCACCGGTTCAGCCTGGGTGGCCGGCGGGATGAAGAAGAACATCTGCGCCTCTCGCACGCGCGCGGTGGTGGGCACATCGTCCAGGTCGAAGCGGACGAGCGCGCGTTGGGTATCTGGGCGGTCGTTGGGGCTGCTGCGCCATTGCATGACCAGGTTGGAGTCGCCGCCCAGGGGTACGGTTGGTTGCCAATAGCTGATGGAGGCGTCGTCGGCCACACTTTCGCCATAGCGCCCCTCTTGCACCAGTTTGACCTGCCACGACCCCGGATCGGCATGGCGCACGGTGAGACGTGGGCGCAGCTCTGGCGACGGGTTGTCGGCAGAGGCAAAGGAATAGTAGACGCTCTCCCAGTTCAGGCCCTCGACCTCCAGCACCAGACCGAAATTGCGGTCTGGCGACGCCACCCAGTTGCGGACCAGATTGGTGATTGGGATATGCACCCAACCGCTCGTCTGGTTGATGTTGACCTCGGCCGCGACGGTGGCTTCGCGGTCGTTGCCCAGGCCGGCCGCGCCGCCCGCGACCCAGCTCCCCACGGTTTCGGTGTGGGGGCGCGTCCAGGTGACGGTGGCTTCGGACCAGTGGCGCAGCAGGCCCCACACGCGCAGGCGGGCGGGCGTGGCCTGGTTGCGCTGTGTCACGTACAGGCTGAGCGTGGCCTCGGCTACGGTATCGCTGGAAGGAATCTGCCAGAGGTCCATGCGCAGCAGCGTGCGGTCACCGGGGCCAGGCCAATAGCTGATCCAACTCAGCGTGGTTTCGGGCCGGGCGCCGTAGTTCGTGTTGGGAGTACCGCTGGTGATCGTCGCGTCGTAGAAGCCACGGAAACCATCCTGGCCCTGCACCAGGGTTGTGGTGACCCAGAGGCTCGGCGTGGGCATAGGCGTCGCCGTGTCCGTTGGGGTGGGCGTAGGCGTCGCGGTGTCCGTTGAGGTGGGCGTATTCGTAGCCGTATCGGTCGGGGTGGGGGTATCCGTGGCCGCGTCGGTTACGGTCGGGGTGAAGGTTGGCTCCAGGGGATCGGTGCTGTAAGTTACTTCCAGGCGCGGGCGCAGGCCCTGCACGCTGTGCTCGCGGCTGGCGAGTTCCAGGCGGGCATACTCGTCAGGTTCGCCGCTGACCATGAGGATCAGGCCGGTGTTGCTGGCGTCGTCCGCGACCCATTGCTGGACGAAGTCCAGCAGGTCGAGAGTCACGGTCAAGGTTTGGGTGTGTACGACGGTCAGCGGCCCTGCTTCGCCGCGATCGTCGCCAATGCCGTCCGCGCCGGCCTTGTTCCAGGGCAGGCCCACTTCGGACTCCAGCCAGGTGGCTTCATACTCCAGCCAGGTGCGCAGCATGGGGGCGGCGGTGACGGTGATGGGGCGCTCGACCGTCAGGTCGGTGAAGGTCAATTGCAGGGTTGCGCTGCTTACAGTGGCGGTTGCCGGAATCGAAGCCAGGTCGAAGAACAGCAGAGCACGACTGGTGTTCTCCTCGTAGTCCTGCCATTCCAACGTCACTGTGCCGCGCGTGCCGTCGGGCGTAATCGGGTCGCGGGCGTTCATGGTCGCGTCGCGCGTCCCATTGTAGCCAAACAGGCCCTGTTGGAAGACGGACGTTATCCATTGAGGGGCGGCGGTAGCCCCAGGGGAGAGGACACCGACTTGCATCAGAGCCATGAAGACAGCAGTTAGGGCGACGGGCATGGCGAACAGGGCAACACGAGTTGACAGACGCCTCGTCATCTTTTTTCTCACCTCACGCGTGGTTGGGAGGAGATTATACCCGATACCTACCGAAAACCAGAAACCGCGGCATACGACGCCAGCGTGCGGTTTTGGGCTTTGGGTCACCTTTGGTAGAATGATTGCGTAAGCGTTTTCGCAATACTCAAACGACGAGGATCATGCACAAACTAATGACCAACAGACCCCGCCACCCCTGCCTGTTTCCCCGCTTCTTTGCAGGCGCGCGCCCGGCCCACGCCTTGCCCTGGCTGCTGGCGCTGCTCCTGATTCTACCCTCAGCCCTGGCTGGACACCCGGCCGCGGCGGCCTCCCCGCCCGCGCTGGGCGGAGAGCGCCTGGTGCTGGCTTTCTATTATAACTGGTTCGATGAAAACACCTGGCGCAATGAAAAAGTTCCAGATTTTCCAACCACGCTCTACACCTCGCGCGATCGCGGGGCAATGGCGCGGCAGATCGAGCAGGCGCAGAGCGCCGGCATAGATGCGTTTGTCGTCAGTTGGTACGGCCCGCGCACCGAGAACAACCAGACCGAGACCAACCTGCGCGTGTTGCTGGATGAGGCGGCCGCAAGAAATTTTCGCATAGCCATTGACTTCGAGACGCAGGGGCCATTTTTTGGTTCGAGCGGTGATGTGACGCAGGCGCTGCGTACACTGCTGGCGACGCATGCCAACCATCCGGCCTATCTACGCGTGGACGGGCGCCCCGTGATCTTCTTCTGGCGCCAGCAGCGCTTTGGGGTGGGGGCCTGGCAGGCAATGCGCGACGAGGTTGACCCCGGCCGGCAGACGCTCTGGATCGCCGAGGGGGTGGATATTGGCTTTCAGCAGGTCTTCGACGGCCATCATCTCTACAGCGTGGCCTGGTCGGCCGATCCTGGCGCGCAGTTGCTCAAGTGGGGGCAGCGTGTGCGGGCAGCCAGTCAAACCTGGGGACGCAAAATTTGGGTGGCCACGGTGATGCCTGGTTACAACGATACGCGCACAGGCCGCAGTGATGCCTTTATTCGTGGCCGCGAGGATGGCGCCTACTATGCCAAGACCTGGAATGGCGCCCTGGCAAGCGCCGCGGACTGGGTGATCATCACGTCGTGGAACGAATGGCCCGAAGGAACCTACATCGAGCCAAGCCAGGCCTACGGCAGCCGCTATGTTGACCTGACGCGGGAATGGGCGGCGCGTTACAAGAATGGGGAAGGTGCGGCGCCGGCACCGCTTTCGCCGCCGCGCCCCACAGCCACCCCTGCTCCCACGCCGTCCGCACCGCAGGTGGTTGTGCCGCGCGGCGGAGTCAACCTGCGCGCAGGGCCGGGTGTCACCTATCGTGTGCTGGAGCAGTTGGCTCCTGGTCGCCGGTTACTGATCGTGGGTCGGTCCATCGCGCAGGCTGGCGATGCGGGCTGGTGGCGGGTCTGTTGTGCCGCCCGCGGTGGCGCGGGCTGGGTGGCGGCAAATGTGGTCGAGGCCCACGGCCCGTTGGCGCAGGTGCCGCTTGCGCAGCCGCCCGTGCGGCCGCTGCGCCCCTGGAATCTACCTGAAGGGTAAGATTTCAATCGCTCTGCCTGGGGAGCGCAGCAACGGGAGTTCAATGAAGCAAGGGATCGAGAGGGGAGGAATTGGATGATGGGAGATGCAGTTAGTACCCCGGTGGGCACAGAAGCCGACATCCTGCGGGTCTTGATTGCACGTGACGCCCTGAGCGAGCGCGTGCAGGCGCTGGGCGCGCAGATCAGCCAGGACTATGCAGGACGCGATCTGTTTTTGGTTGCCGTTTTGAAGGGCAGTGTGGTCTTCATGGCCGACCTGATCCGCACGATCACCGTTCCGCATCGGATTGATTTCATGGCCACGTCAAGCTACGGCGCTTCGACCCAATCCACCGGGGCGGTGCAGATTATCAAGGATCTGGAAGAGAGTATCGAAGGCCGTCATGTGCTGATTGTGGAAGACATCATTGACAGCGGGCATACGTTGGCGTATCTGCGGCGCCTGCTGCTGGCCCGCAACCCCGCGTCGCTGCGTATCTGCTCACTGTTGGACAAGAAAGAACGCCGCGAGGCCAACGTGCCGGTGGATTACGTGGGCTTCGTCATTCCGAATGAGTTTGTCGTGGGTTACGGGCTTGACTTCAATGAATTGTACCGCAATCTGCCGTTCATCGGAGTGTTGAAGCCGGAGAAGTATCAGGCCTAGTTCCTGGCCGATCACGTGACCGGCCGGGAACAGGGTTCGGATGGCTGTTGTCAGCGCGCCATGCCATAGAAGAAGTGGACAATCGTCGCAACGCCGCGGCGAATTTGAGCCAGGCTCATCTTTTCGTTAGGGCTGTGCAGCCCATCGTCCGGCAGGCCAAAGCCCATCAGGAGCGATGGCATGTTGAACTTATTCTGGAGAAGCGCGACGATGGGGATGGAGCCGCCCTCGCGTACGAAGAGGGGCGCCACGCCGTAGACGGCCGCGTAGGCGGCGCTGGCTATCTGGATGGCCGGATGATCGAGGTTGACCGTGGCCCCTGGGCCAGACTGGATCGGTTTGATCTCGACACGCACCGTGGGTGGCGCCAGCGCGTGGATGGTCGCGCTGAGCAGGCTGCGAATCTCCTCCGTGTCCTGGTCGGCCACCAGGCGACAGGAGATCTTGGCAATGGCACGCGACGGCAGGACGGTCTTGAGGCCATCGCCGGCAAAGCCCCCGGCCAGGCCGTTGATTTCGAGGGTGGGCCGGCTGCTGGTACGCTCGCTAATGGTGTACTCCGGTTCGCCCCAATCATCGGGCGGGTTACCGGCATCGGCCAGCCAGGCGGCGCGTGTGAAAGGAATCTGTGCCAGGGCGGCGCGGTCATGCTCGGTCAACGGGCGCACGCGGTCGTAGAAATGAGGAACCGCCACGCGGCCATCCGCGTCGTGCAGGCGGGCCAGGATGGTACACAGCGCCTGCAGCGGGTTGTGGACGGCGCCGCCGAACGTGCCGGAGTGCAGATCCCTGCCCGGCCCGGTTACTTCCACATGCACGGCCACCAAACCGCGGACGCTGGTGATGATAACGGGGCAGTCGGGCGCCAGCATGTGGGAATCAGAGATGAGGCACGCGTCAGCCTGGAAGAGATCGTGGTAGGTGTCGAGCACCGCGTCCAGGCTGGGACTACCGATTTCTTCTTCACCTTCGATGAGGAACTTGACATTGACCGGCAGGCGGCCGTCGGCCTGCAAGATGGCGCGGATGGCTGCCAGGTGGATGATGAACTGGCCCTTGTCGTCGGCCGCGCCGCGGGCGTAAACATTGCCCCCATCTATGGTCGGTTCGAAGGGCGGTGTGCGCCAAAGCTCCAGGGGGTCCGCCGGCTGCACATCATAATGCCCGTAACAAAGAACGGTGGGCTGACCGGGCGCGTGCAGCCAGTCGGCATACACGATGGGGTTACGGTTGGTTTCCAGCGTTTGCACATGTTCCAGGCCGATCTCTTGCAGATAGGCGCAGACCCAGTCCGCGGCGCGTTGCACCTCGGACTGGGCAGTCAGCACGGTGCTGACACTGGGGATGCGCAGGAGTTCGAGCAGATCATGCAATAGTTGCGGCTCGTACTGCTGAGCTGCAGACAGGGCGTCGGTCAATGCCATCAGGTAGGCTCCTCCACAAACAGGTTGATCTCCGGGCGATTATCGCATGAGGTGCGAGACGTGTCAAAACTAATTATGAGGCGTGCAAGGCTGAGCCAGGGCCTGCTTGGCCTGATTCTCTGGCTGAGCCTAACCCTACCGGCTGACCCGCTGGCTGCGGCGCCAGCAGCCGCCGATCACATCCAGCCGGTGCGGCAGAGCGGGGCCATCGTGCATGTGGTGCAGGCCGGCGAAACGCTGGGCGCGATTGCCGCGCGCTATGATACCACTGTCGCAGCCCTGGTAGAGGCGAACCGTTTGGAGAACCCTGATCGGCTGGCAATCGGTCAGCGCCTGCTGATTCCGGCGCGGACCTCCGACACCAGGACACAGCCACGCCTGCGTTACCTGGTGCAGCCGGGCGATACGTGGACCGGCCTGGCATCAAAATTTCGCATAGTCAAATTACTATTAATTTCAGCCAATCCGTCCAATTCAAAAGGAAGGCTGGAGCCAGGTCAGGAGATCGAGGTTCCGGTAACGCCGAATTGGGTGGCCCTGGGCGTGCGTCGGTTCGAGATCACGCCGGCGGCGCCGCAGCAGGGGCAGGCGGCTGCGTTGGCGTTGGCTGCCGACTATCCGCTGACGGTCACGGCCCGCTACGCCGGAAGTAATCTGGCGCTGGTGGCGGGGCAGGGGCAGACGTGGGCCTTGTTTGGTGTGCATCCGTTGGCGCCGCCGGGTCTCACCTGGTTGGATGTGGATATTCAAGGCCTGGCCTTGCCGTTTCGCCTGCGCTCGGAGCCGGATGATTTGACCCTGCATCTGCGCTGGCCGGTGCCGGTGCAGGCGGGCAGTTTCGAGACGCAGCACATCGTATTGCCCGCGGCCAAGGGAGGCCTGCTGGCGCCCACGTTGTTGGCCGATGAGCGGGTCAAGCTGAACATCATCTGGCCGCAGCATGAGCTGTCTCCACAGTGGACCGGGGTTTTCACGTCACCGTTGGGCAGCGCGTTTCAGACCACCTCGCCGTTTGGCACGCGGCGCAGCTACAACGGTGGGCCGGTGACCAGTTTTCATGAAGGCCAGGATTATAGCGCGCCGACCGGCACGATCGTGACGGCGCCGGCGCCCGGCGTGGTGGTATTGGCAGAGACGTTGGCGGTGCGCGGTAATGCCGTGATTCTCGACCATGGCGCCGGCCTGCACACCGGCTATTGGCATCTGTCCAAGATCGAGGTCACGGTGGGGCAGCAGGTCAAGGCGGGCGATAAACTGGGCGAGGTCGGCACCACCGGTCTTTCCACCGGCGCACATCTGCACTGGGAGATGCGCGTGGGCCTCATACCGGTGGACCCGTTGACGTGGTTACAGAGGATTTTGCCGTGAGAGTTGGAGGTACAGAAACCCGTTTCTTTAGAAAAAACGGGTTTCTGTGAGTTGATCTGACGCCTGCTCAGCGTTTTTCCCACCAGACGTGGATTTCAGCCAGGCCGGTTCGTTCGAAGTATTCGACAACGACGGTATGGCTACCCTGGTTGAGCACCACATCTTTGTAGAAGCCCGCAATGGCTTGTTCGCGCCACTCGTCAATTTGATTGACCCCATCCACCCAGAGGCGGACGCCATCATCACTGCGTGCGTAGAAGCGATAGGTGCCACCGCTGAAGGCGGCGCTGCGGCTCCACTGGGCGGAGAAGTGATCCGCCTGCACGCTGCTGGGCGCCGGAGAGCCGTAGCCCCAGTTGAAGTTGATGCCGGTATCGCGGCGCGTCAGCACCGGCGCGCCGCTCAAGTCTTCGTTATTGTAGAACTTGGCTGTCCACGCGGCGCTGCTGGGTGGCGGTGGCGTGGGCGGCGGCGGTGGATTGCAGGGGATGCGCAGGCGTTGGCCCACGTAGATACGGTTGATGTCGCCGATCTGGTTGGCGCTGCGCAAAGCCAGAACGCTCACCCGAAAACGGCTGGCGATCTTGGTGAGCGTATCACCACGCTGCACCACATAGCTGATCGGGCACGCGGGCGGCGTACTGGCCGCGGGTATGCACAGAACCTGGCCGATGTGAATGCGGTTCAGATTGGTGATGCCGTTGGCGCGGGCGATGGTCCAGACATCCGTGTGATAGCGGGCTGCGATTTTGGTCAGTGTGTCGCCCGCACGCACGGTGTAATAGGTACAACTGGCCGCGGCCGGCGCACCATCGGTCGGTGCGGCCAGCGCGGCCAACGGTGTGACCAGCAGCAAGCTGGTCAGAACAACGATCAACAACAGTTGCATGGATTTCTTCACGGCACGTTCTCCTTCCCATTTCTTCTGCGGCCCAGCCTGTGACTTGAGCCTGGTGTCACGGGAGTTTCTAAGGGTTTCCGGCCCGCCGGTGGCTGCGCGGCCAATGAACAGAAGTCATGACGTTGCAGCGACAGAGAAAGTGCCGCGTGGAAGCGTGACAAGACACTATCGGCCTGGTGAGATCGCCAGCGCTTATACGGTCTCGATCAGATCGCTCATCTGACGGGCAACGCCGAGCAGGCTAATGCCCAACTTGACCCAATCGCCGGGCTTGAGGCGGGCGACGGCGCTGTTGGCCGGCTCATCGCGGTTGGTGGCAATCCACGCCAGCACCAGGCCAAAGATGGCGCCGATGACAAGGCCAAAGACTAATCGCTGTTGTTTTCTGTCCATCGCTTATTTGCTCCCTGAGTGAGAATGATTTACGAGACAAGAGGTCAGTGAAGTCAATGAAGTCAATGAAGTCAATGAAGTCAATGAAGTCAATGAAGTCAATGAAATCAATGAAATCAATGAAATCAGTGAAATCAGTGAAATCAGTGAAATCAAGTCAATTGGAATGATGCGTCTGGCGTCGCAGTGACCGCAGCAGGACGCGCCCGGTGGTTGACCATCGGGTGTAAACCAGGTGGGCGCGAACCACGGGTGTGACTACCTTATTGGCGCCCTGATCCACCATCGTTTGTGCCCAGCGCACTTTGGCCTGGGCCTGTGGCGCCAGGGCGTGCGTCTTGCGCTTCAGGGCCAGTGTGCCACGCACGGCAAAGAACATGGCGACGAGCGGCAAGATACACATGATGAAGGAAAGAATCGAGAGAATAATGAGCGACACGTCGCGTAAGGCTTGAATCAACACGGTGATCTCCCACATTTTTTCGCCTCGGCAGGCGCACGGTATGGTGCCGAGGATTGCACAGTTTGAATCTTCCAGCTACTTCCAGCTACTTCCAGCTACTTCCAGTTACTTCTTTTCGGGCGGCGTGTCGGTGTTTGCCAGTTGCCCGCGCCGGTCGCGTGAGCGACGCTGGAGAGGGCCTGGCTCAACGATCGCGAAGATGGTCAGAACAATCAGGCACGCGATCAGGACGAAACCGATGATCTCCCAGAAGGTCAGATAAAAAACCACGTGTTCCCCTTTTTTGTTTGCTGGGGGCGCCAGGAGTTCGTTCCACAGGCGCCGACCGGCGGGCGCATAGCGGTGAGCTATGGCACGCGCGCCATAGTCTGACCCCGCCGCTGACTTTCGGCCTCCGCCAGTGCAATGGCGCCAATGAGGACCACGTCATCGCCCAGGGCAGCGGAAACGATGGAGAGGCCCTCCCAATACTGATGTGGCGCACGGGCACGGATAACTTCCCAAATGGCGTCGGTCAGCAGCGCGCCCACCTTCATGACACTGCCCCCAAGCACGATCATACGCGGGTTGAAGAGATGCAGCAGGCTGGTGATGCCGACGCCCAGGTAGAACCCCGCGCGTCGAAATTCGGCTTGCGCCAAGCGGTCACCGGCCTTGGCCGCATCATGCAGTTCTTTGGCCGTGATACGACTGAGATCACCGGCCACCATGTCCGTGACCATGCTGGTGGCGCCCTGGTGCAGGGCCTCCACGGCATGGCGGGCGATGCTTGGCCCACTGGCATAGGCCTCCAGGCAACCGCTATTGCCGCACAGACAGCGCGCGCCCTGCGCTTCCACCGTCATGTGCCCCACCTCGGCTGCGAAGCCGTGACTGCCCAGGAGCATCCCACCATGCGTAATGATACCGCCGCCCACGCCGGTGCTTACCGTGATGTAGATCATGTCGGCAATATCACGCCCGGCTCCATAACGGTTCTCAGCCAGGGCGGCCAGGTTGGCGTCGTTGCCCAGGAATGTCGGTAGGCCATAAGCCCCGGCGATGATGTTACGCAACGGCACCATGTCCCAACCGGGCAGGTTTGGCGCAAATACGATCACGCCAGACGTTGGATCGAGCGGGCCAGGCGCGGCCAACCCAATCGCCTTGACAGTGCCCTGATCTGGCTTGGGCCAAACTTGGTCAACCAGGGATTTGATGCGTTCGATGACGGCATCCTGACCCTCATCGGCCTTGGTGGCGGTAGCCACGCGCCGGTAGATCTGGCCCGTGGCGTCGCTCAGGGCCGCGCGCACCTGCGTGCCGCCCAAATCAACCCCAATCACATACGCGTGCATAGCTTGCTGCGCTCCCTTTTGCGCCTGATGGCAGGCGTCATTATCTCTTAATTGACTATACCAACGCCAGTGCGATTTGTCAACCGGGAAGGGCTTTGGTAGAATTCAGATCAGCGCCCTCGTAGCTCAGGGGATAGAGCAGCTGTCTTCTAAACAGCGGGTCGCGGGTTCGAGTCCTGCCGGGGGTACTCAAGCGCTTTTGCACAAAGCAGGAACGATTTTGACAGGATTGACAGGATGCACAGGATGGGGTTTCGCTCTATCCTGTCAATCCTGTCAATCCTGTCCGAACGACTTACCGGTCAAAGACCCAGGATCAGCTTGGCCACACTGAGGTAGATGAAGAGGCCGGTTGCATCCACCAGGGTGCTCATGAACGGACCGGAAACGATGGCCGGGTCCACCTTCAGGCGCGTGGCGAGCAGTGGCAGCAGCGAGCCGACGATGTTGGCCCAGATGACGATGAGCAGCAGTCCGACGCCCACGGCCAGCGCGACACCGGGATTGGTGTGCCAAAGTAAGGCGCGAACGACGCCCACCGCCGACATGACGACGCCGAGCACAATACCGGTGCGCAGCTCATGCCACAGGGTGTGGAAGGCGTCGCGCAGCGCGATTTCGCCGATGGCCAGGGCGCGAATGATCGTACTGGTGGATTGTGACCCGGCATTACCGCCGGTGCCGATGAGCAGCGGCACGAAGAAAGCCAATGCCACTTCGGCCTTTAGTTCGCCCTCGAACACGCGCAGCACGGTTCCGGTCAGGGTTTCGGTCAGGAACAGCAGCAGCAGCCAGCCCACGCGGCTGCGCGCCACCTGCATGACCGACGTTGATAAATACGCGCGGGTCAGCGGTTGTGCACCGCCCAGGCGCTGGATGTCTTCGGTGGCTTCCGCCTCGATCACCTCGACCACGTCACTGTGGGTGATGATGCCGAGCAAGCGCCCGTCGGCGTTGACCACCGGCAAGGACAGGAGTTCATAGCGGGTCATCCGCCGTGCGGCCTCTTCCTGGTCGGCGCTGGCTTCGATGGCAATCACGTCTGAGCGCATGATGTCGCGCACGAGCGCGTCGGGCGGGGCGCTGAGCAGTTCGTATAGCGTTACCACGCCACACAACAGGCCCTGGGCATCAGCCACGTACAAGGTGTAGACTGTTTCCGCACGCGGATCGGGCGCCCACAGGCGCACAGCGGTGAGTGCGTCGCTGATGGTCATGCGGCGACGCAGCGCCATGAATTCACTGGTCATGATGCCGCCAGCTGTGTCTTCCGGATGTACCAGGAGCGGCCTGATTTCATCGGGATCTTCGAGGGCGGCCAGAATGGCAGAAGTGCGCTCGGGCGGCAAATCGCCCAGTAGGTCGGCCGCCTCGTCAGGCTCCATTTCATCAATGATGCGCACAAGGTCCTGATCGCTCAACGACTCGGCCAGGTCAGCCGCTTCCTGGTCGTCCAGCCATTCAAGGATATCGGCTGAATCCTCTTCGTCCATCTGGGGTAGGAGTTCTTCTTGATCCTGTTCGTCCAACTCAGAGAAGACTTCCGCCTGGTCGGCCGGCCGTAGCTGCTCCAGGACGCCTACCGCGGCCTGGAAATTTCCGACTTCGAGTGCCGCTCGCACCGAAGCCAGGGTCTCATCTAAATCAAAAACCCGCTCCATGTTGCCTCCTTCTTGCTTGGTTTAACTATGCGCCGGAGCGCAAGGCTGCTTCCACAGGTCAAGCGGCGAAGTCAGACAACAGGAGCGGGTTGCAACACAGCGTGCCGCCCGCAAAATTCAAGGCATGGCGCGGTCAGTCAGGGTGACGTTGCATACCTCCTGGTTGCTGGCTTCTCTTGGTGCAACGATTGGGATTTGCGCAAAGGGCATCGTCAAGATGAGCAAACCAACAACGTTGCCGCCATCGAACTGCCTATTATCAGACTGGCTACGCGAGGGTAAATTATCGTCTTGCATACATGTTGCCTCCCCAGTAACCCGCGCAAGGGATAACGGTTCGTCGTCGGCATAACGACATACCAGGGCAGGTAGTGTTCCTCTCGTTCGTGCGTTCAAAATGACGCGCCGTGGGCGCATCCGGGGCTCTGATTGTTATTGTACGCCCGTAATTGCCGATTTGTCAAACGTAGCTTTTGTGCCGACTACGGGTTTCATTCGTTGCGCAGCCATCCTGTTGGGGCTGGCAGGCAAGATGAGCAGTGACTGAGAAGAAGAAGTGAGAAGTAAGAAGTGAGAAGTAAGAAGTGAGAAGGAGGAGCGATGGATAAGATCAAGGTGATTCTCAACCCCTATGCAGGCCGTTGGCTGGCCTCACGTTTGCGCCCAGTCATCGAGGAAACGCTGACGGCCCTGGACATTCCGTTTGAGCTGGAGCTCACAACCAAGCCGGGGACAGGCATTGAGATGGCGCGCCAGGCCAGCCTGGATGGTTTTCCGGTGGTGGTGGCTGCCGGCGGCGACGGCACGGTCAGTGAAGTGGTCAACGGCTTGGCCTTAGCGGCTGATGCCCTGGGCAAGCCCACGGCTGGCATCCTGGGCGTGCTGCCGATTGGCTCGGCCAACGACATGGCCGAGATTGCCGGCGTTCCCATCCAGCTGCGGGCGGCCTGTGAGGCGATCAAGCGCGGGCGCACGCGCCGCATTGACCTGGGCGTGGTCAATGGCCGCTATTTTGACAACAACGTGGGCGCCGGCTTCGAGGCGCAGGTCACCATCGAAAGCCGCAAGATCAAGCTCCTGCGTGGCACCCTGCTCTATCTGATCGCCGTGTTTCGGGCACTGTCACACTACCCATCACCCACCATGCGCATCACCTGGGACGACGGCGAACTGCAGCGCTCTCTGCTCATGGTCTCCATCGGCAATGGCCGACGCACCGGCGGCGGCTTCTTTGTGACACCGGACGCCGTTCAGGACGATGGCCTGCTCGATCTGGGCGTGGCCAATGCCCTGCCGCGCCTGCAAATTTTGCAACTGCTGCCCAAGGTGATGCGCGGCACGCACAAGAATGACCCCGCCATCTTTTTAACCCGTTCGACTCACATCACGGTGGAGTCAGACTACCCCCTGCCGGTGCATGCCGACGGCGAGATAATCTACACCGACGCCAAACGCCTGGACATTTCCATTCAACCTGCCCGCCTGGAGATGATTGTCTGATACGGGCATCCGGCATACGCTGTGGTATAATCTTCCCCAATGGAATTCTCAACGACGACTCAGCTCAATCGTGACACGCCAGCCTCCCCCCCTCCTGCTTCCTGGTCACCTGTCGGGGATCGCGTGCGTCTGTCCCCGCTCGCTGTGCCGTTGATCTCCGTACGGGGCGGGATCAGCTCCAGTCTCTGGCGCATCGGGCCGGCTTGGGTAGTCGCGGCGGCCGCGTGGCATGCGCGGCCGGCCGCCTGGAACGCGGCCTTTCTGCTGCAACTGCTCAGCGCAGTCGTGCTGGCCGACGCGATCTGGGGCATCTTCTGGCAGGTGTTGCGCTATGACCCGGCCGCAGTCAGTATCGCGCCGGCCGCGCGCAAGCGACCTGCCCGCTTGCCGTACGCGCTGACGGACGCGCCGGCCGCGCGCTTGTGGCGTTGGCTGGCAGACGAAGCGCAACCAGGCTATGCCCTGCAGGGCTGGCCCCTGGCGTTACTCTTGTCGGTTCTCGTGGCCTTCCCCCTCGGTCGCACCGCCGTCGGCCTGACCCTGGCTGTCATCCTGGTGAGCCTGCTGGGCCTGGTTTGGATTCGCCGCACGCGCCGGGCGCCGGCCAGCCTGCTGGCCTTGCTCAGCGTGACGCTGCCCTGGCTGCTGGGGCAGGCGCTGGTGGGTCCGGCGACGGTCACGACGCTGGGTTTGATCGCGGGATTCACGCTGTTGGTGTGGGGCCTGCTGCGCTGTCAACAACAAGCGCCCCTGGTGTGGCTGACGCCGCTCGGGACGATAGTGGTGGTCGTTACGCTCATCCTGCAACCGGCGCCGGTCGCGGCCGGCCTGACCGGTTTCTTGGGTCTGATTCCATACTGGTACGGATTGGGGCAACCGGCCACCATCTCGGCCGCACACTGGGCGCAGGTGTACCCGTGGCTGCTCGCTACCCTGCTGGTGGCAGCTGGCGCGTAGAAAAATGTTGAATGAACGTAACTGCTCAGGCGGCCCCCCTGCCCTCCAATTTGGGGGGAAAGCATTCGGCTCCCCCAGGATTGGGGGGCAGGGGGGCACTCCGGGCGCTACCGAGACCATTCTCACTGCCTGGCTGAGCAGTTACGAATGGACTGCGCCATTATGGCGCAAGGATAACCCATGCGAATTGTACGCTATGCATATCAGGCGCCATTGCGTGGCGCAGTGCGCCATTATGGCGCAGTGCGCCATTATGGCGCAGAGGATGTCATCGGCTCTGCGCCATGTGTGGCGCATGGTGTGCTGCAACAGGACGAGCACATTCTGAGGCTGGCTTCGTCTCCGTTTCATGGCGCGTGGGAAACAATGGGCGCGCCTGTGCCATTGGCCCAGGTGCGGCTGCTCGCGCCCTGCGAACCCAGCAAGATCGTGTGCATTGGCCGCAACTACGCCGCCCACGCGGCCGAGCATCAAGCGCCGGTGCCCTCCCAGCCGCTCATCTTCCTCAAGCCGCCCAGCGCACTGCTCGCGCCCGGCGCCGCCATCGAGCTGACGCCGCTATCCGCGCAGGTCGAGCATGAGGCCGAGCTGGTGGTGGTCATTGGCCGTCGTTGCCGCCATGTGCCCGCCGCGCAGGCGCTGGCGATGGTCCTGGGCTACACCTGCGGCAACGACGTGACCGCGCGCGATTTGCAGCGCCAGGACGGCCAGTGGGCGCGCGCCAAAGGCTTCGACACCTTCTGCCCGCTTGGCCCGTGGATCGAAACCGACCTCGATCCAACCCAGGTCGAGGTCACCTGCCTGGTCAACGGCGCCGAACGCCAGCGCGGCTCCACCGCAGACCTGATCTTCCCGGTCGCACAGTTGATCGCTTACGTCACCCAGGCCATGACCCTGGAGCCGGGCGATGTCATCATGACAGGTACACCAGCCGGGGTAGGCCCGCTGCACGCCGGCGATGAGGTCGTCGTGCGTATCAGCGGCATCGGCGAGCTGCGCAATGCGGTCATCTAGGATTTTCGAGGAGAGTTTTTCACATGCGTCACCTATTGGATATCAGCGACCTGTCACCCGCCGAGGTATGGCAGATTCTGCACACAGCCGCAGCCCTGAAAGCAGAGTGGCGTCAGGCCGGTAATGCCCCCATCCTGGCCGGCAAGGCATTGGGCATGATCTTTCAGAAGCCTTCGCTGCGCACGCGTGTTTCATTCGAAATGGCCATGCAGCACCTGGGCGGTCACGCCATTTACCTCGCGCCCAACGAGATCTCCCTGGGCGCACGTGAGAGTGTGCCAGACGTCGCGCGGGTGCTGGCCCGCTATGTGGATGCCATCATGGCCCGTGTCTTCGATCATCAGCACATCCTGCAGTTGGCTCAAGTCGCCGGCATACCCGTCATCAACGGCCTGTCTGATTTCAGTCATCCGTGCCAGGCCCTCAGCGACCTGTTCACCATCTATGAGAAGCACGGGCGTCTGGCCGGGCTGAAGCTGGCGTACGTCGGTGACGGCAACAACGTCGCTGTCTCACTGGCGCAGGCCGGCGCGCGCACAGGCATGCACATCACCATAGCCGCGCCGCCCGGCTTTCAGATTGCCGCCGCCGTGGGGCAGGCCGCCGCGGCCGAGGCGCTCCGGCAGGGGGGCAGCCTCACCCTGACCGCTGACCCGTTCGCGGCCGTGGCCGGCGCCGACATCATCTACACCGATACCTGGGCCAGCATGGGCCAGGAGGCTGAGGCCGGCCAGCGGCGCCTGGTCTTCCCCCCCTACCAGGTCAATGACGCGCTCCTCAAGGCCAGCGGCAACGCCGACGTACTCGTGATGCACTGTCTGCCCGCGCATCGTGGCGAGGAAATCACCGATGACGTCGCGGATGGTCCACACTCGGTGTTATGGGACCAAGCCGGGAATCGGATGCACTGCCAGAAGGCCATCCTGGCCCTCTTGTTGGCCTGACTCATCCAGGGAGTTCGTTCGTCTTGAGCGCGATCACCGGAATTTTAAGTCGCTTCACGTTCCAGAGCGCCGTCGACATACTACTCGTGGCGGCGGTCTTCTACGCGTTACTGCGCCTGTTCCGGGGCACCGCGGCCGTGCAACTGTTGCGCGGCATCCTGGTCTTGACTTTCGGAGTAGTGCTTGTCACCAACATGGTGGAACTGACCGCCTTTCGCTGGCTGGTCAGCAATTCGCTGAATGTCGTGTTAGTGGCGATCCCGGTCATCTTTCAGCCAGAGCTGCGCCGCGCGCTGGAAAAGCTAGGCCGCACAACGCCGCTCTTCGGCCGGCGCGCATCGCAGGCCGCGACCGAATTCCTGGTCAGTGAGTTGATTCGCACCGTGGACACGCTCTCCCAGCGGAAGCATGGCGCGATCATCATCCTGGAAGGCACGACCGGCCTGGAGGAGTACATCGAAACCGGCACGCGGCTCGATTCAACCGTTTCGCATGAATTGTTACTGACGATCTTTTTTCCTAACACGGCCCTCCACGATGGCGCAGTCATCGTGCGCAGCGACCGTATCCTGGCCGCTGGCTGCGTCTTGCCGCTGACACAGCGGCAGTTTGCAGACACGCAGATGGGAACACGGCACCGGGCCGCGGTCGGCATCACCGAGCAAAACGATGCCCTCTCCATCGTCGTTTCGGAAGAAACAGGCATCATCTCGGTCTCGCGCCATGGCCGCATCGTGCGCCGGCTGGACGAAAAACGGCTGCGGAAGATCCTGCAGGGTTTCTACGAACCGCGGCTGCAGCCGCAAAATGAGCGCTGAGAACGACGAAAACGCGATAAAAACGATGAACAGAGTCTCCGGGTTCTTCAACAACATAGGCTCCATCCTGCTGGCGCTCATCCTGGCCCTGATCGTATGGGTCGTCGCGGTGCAGCAGCAAGGACCCCCTGGTAGAGAATGTCTATGACCGCACGATTCCCATCACCCGCATTGGCCCGGACCAGGGCGTCGTGCCGTTTGGCGGCCTGTTGGAGCGTGTGCAGATTCGCATCCGTGCGCCGCAGTCGAGTTGGACCACCCTGGCGGCTTCTAATTTCGCGGCGCAGCTGGACCTGCGCGGCCTCGCGGCCGGCTCATACAACATCCCCCTGCTGGTTACGAGCAGTGACCCCCGTGTGACGATTGTCAGCCGCCAGCCCGAAGATGTGTCGGTGGTGCTGGAGCCTTTCATCGAACTCGAGATGCAGGTGCTGGTCAATATCACCGCGCAGCCGTCGTTCAGTTACCACATGCCGTCGCCGCTGGTGATAACGCCGATGACAGTGACGGTGGGCGGCGCGCAGCAATTGGTAGAGCAGGTGGCCTCGGCCGTCGCGCAGGTTTCCCTCGCCAACGTCACCGCGCCGGTGGCCGTGCGTCGCCCGGTCATTCTGCTGGATCTACAAGGCGGGGAGATCAGCAACGGTCTGACGGTGGAGCCGCCGACGGTGGTCGTTTCGGCGACCGTCGAACAGCGCCCTGGCTATCGCGTATTACCCGTGGTGCCCAAGCGCACCGGTCAGCCCGCGCCCGGTTATCGCTATACGAGCATTGATGTGGAACCGTCAGAGGTAGTCGTCTATGGCAGCCCCGCGACCATTGATACCCTGCCTGGCTATGTGGGAACGGCCGAGGTGCCCATCGAGGGCGCAGTGGGTGATGTGAGCGAGCGCGTGGCCCTGGAATTGCCTGAAAATGTCTCGGTCGTCGGCGACACGCAGAGCGTCCTGGTGCGCATTCACATCACCCCGCTGGAGGACAGCATCACGGTCAGTCGCTCGCCGGTCTTCCTGGGATTGGGCGAGGGCCTGACCGCGACGACCAATCTGAAAATTGTAGAGATCGTGCTGGCCGGCCCGGTGCCGCGCCTCAACGCGTTGACGCCGGGGGATGTGCGGGTCGTGCTCAACCTGGTCGGTCTGGAGCCGGGACTGCACAGTCTGGAACCAGAAGTCATTGTGCCGGAGGGGCTGCGCGCGGAGAGCGTCGTGCCGCGCACGGTGCCGGTGGAAGTGCGACTCATACCATCGCCCACGGTGACGGTCACAGTCACAGTGACAGTCACCATCACGGTCACGCCCAGGCCGCTATCCACCCCGGTGGTGCCGCCGAGGCGCTGAGAGAATAATAGAGAGAAGCTATGACAAAACCAATTGTCGCCTTAGTCGGGCGACCTAATGTAGGCAAATCTACCCTGTTCAACCGCCTGGTGGGGCAACGCCTGGCGATCGTCGAGGATTTGCCGGGCACCACGCGCGACCGCATCTATGCCGAAGCGCAATGGACCAGCGTTCCCTTTACGTTGGTGGACACCGGCGGCCTGGAAGCACTCACCCAGCCCGCGCGCCCGTCACCGGAACAGCCGGCTGCCCTCGCGACGGCTTCGTCAGGCTATGTGCGCGAGATTCGTGAGCAGGCTCTCATCGCCATCCAGGAGGCCAACGTGGTCGTCTTCGTGGTGGACAGCGAAGAAGGCATCACCGCCGGCGATCGTGACGTAGCCGAGATCCTGCGCCGCGTGGCCGACAAGGTAGTGCTGTGCGCCAACAAGGCCGACAACGCAGAGCGGCGCCAGGCCGCGGTGGAGTTCTGGGAACTGGGGCTGGGCGAGCCGCTGGCAGTGTCGGCCATCCACGGCACCGGCACCGGCGACTTGCTCGATGCCATTGTCGAGCTTCTGCCGCCCGCGGTCGAAGAAGTGACCGACGATTCGATCCGGATCGGTATCGTGGGCCGGCCCAACGTCGGCAAGTCCTCGCTCCTCAATGCGCTGTTAGGCCATGATCGTGCCATCGTCAGCGAGCTGCCCGGCAGCACGCGCGATGCCATTGACACCGCGCTGACCTATGAAGGGCAGACTATCACCCTGATTGACACCGCCGGCATCCGCCGCCGCGGCAAGGTCGAGGTGGGCATCGAAAAGTACAGCGTCCTGCGCGCGCTCAAGGCCATCGAACGGGCCGATGTGGTGCTGCTGTTGGTGGATGCCGTGGAGAAGGTCACGGCCCAGGACACCCACGTCGCCGGTTTCATCCTGGAGGAGCACAAGAGCGCGGTCGTCATCGTCAACAAATGGGATGCCATCGAGAAAGATGAGCATACCATGAACGAGTACCGCGACCAGATGCGCGGCGAGTTGCGTTTCATGGACTATGTCCCGGTGATCTTCATCAGCGCCAAGACGCACCAGCGCGTCAACACGGTTCTGCCCACCGCACTGCGCGTGGTGCAAGCGCGGCGGCTGCGCATCACCACCGGTGAGTTGAACCGTCTGCTGCGCAGCGCGGTGGACGCAAACCAGCCGCGTTTCAAGGGCGGGCGGCGTTTGCGTTTCTACTTTGCCACCCAGGCCAGTATCAACCCCCCCACCTTTGTGATCTTCGTCAACGACCCGGAGCTGTTGCACTTTTCGTATGAACGCTACCTGGAGAACCAGATTCGCGCGCAATACCCCTTCGAGGGCACGCCCATCAAGCTGGTGTTCCGCGGCAAAGTCGGCGCCGACGATGCAGAGGTGTGATGATTTTCGGATTTCGGATTTTTATCCCCCCTCAGTTGAGGATTCATGTCGCGTATTCGCTTTATTGAAATAACCCTGCTCGTCGCGTTGGTGGCCGCGTTGACCTTCTTTGGCTACATTGGTTATGAGGCCATTCCCAAACCGACGCCGACGCCGATTCCCCGCCTGACCTTCGACGGCGCGCTGGCGCTGGAGCAGGTTGATGCCCAAATGGCTTTCGGCCCGCGCCCCACCGGCAGCGAGGCCAACCTGCGCCTGGGCGACGCCATCACCCAGACCTTGCAAGCGCTCGGCTGGCAGACGACCATTCAGGACTTCACTTATCGCGACACCCCGGCGCGCAATATCCTGGCCCACCGTGCCGCTGTATCAGCGGCCGGGCCGACGCCAGGGCCAACGCGGAGCAGCGCCAGGCGCCCGGTCGTGCTGCTGGGCGCGCATTACGACACACGGCTGTACGCGGACAACGACCCGGATGTCAGCCGGCGTGATGAACCGGTGCCGGGCGCCAACGACGGCGCCAGCGGCGTGGCGGTTCTCCTGGAGCTGGCGCGCAGCCTGGACGCGGCGGCCATCGGGGATGACATCTGGCTGGCCTTCTTCGACGCAGAGGACAACGGCCGCATCAACGGCTGGGAGTTCATCGCCGGCTCGCGCTTCATGGCGCAGAATCTGCCGATGCCGACGAAGCCCGAGGTGGTGATTGTTGTGGACATGATTGGCGACGCCGATCAGCAGATCTACCTGGAGCGCAACTCAGACGAGAAGTACCAGCAGCAGCTCTGGCAAATCGCGGCCAGGCTCGGTTTCGAGACGGTATTCATCCCCGAGCCCAAGTGGACCATGGTGGATGACCATATCCCCTTCAAGGAAGCAGGAATTCCGGCCGTGGACATCATTGATTTCGATTACCCCTACTGGCACACGACCCAGGATACGACCGACAAACTCAGCGGGGACAGCCTGGAACGAGTGGGGCGCGTGCTGGAGGTTTGGCTCGAAGAGACGAGGTAACGCATGACTCTGCGCCCCGCACATCGCCTTGATCGCATTCCCCCCTATGTCTTTGCCGCCCTGGCCGCGCGCGTCCGTGCCCTGGAAGCCCAGGGCCTGGACATCATTCGCCTGGACATCGGCAGCCCGGATTTGCCACCGGCCGATTTCATCATCGAGGCGCTGGCCGCGGCCAGCCGCCGGCCCGATCTGCACGGCTATCCCAGCTACACCGGCACGCCCGCCCTGCGCCGCGCCATCGCCGCCTATTACGAACGTCGCTACGGCGTCAGTCTGCACCCTGACCAGGAAGTCCTGCCGCTGATTGGCTCCAAAGAGGGTATCGTCAACCTGACCGTCGCCTGGCTCGATCCGGGCGACCTGGCGCTCGTGCCGGACCCCGCCTACCCGGTCTACCAGATGGCCGCGTTCATCGCGGGCGGAGAGGTCTATACCCTGCCATTGGCCGCGGAAAACGGCTACCTGCCTGACCTGGACGCCATCCCGGCCGCGGTGGCGCAGCGCGCGCGGCTGCTGTGGCTGAACTACCCGAACAATCCGACCGGCGCCACGGCCGACCTGGCCTTCTTCGAGCGGGCGGTCCATTTTGCCCGCCGCCATGAGATTCTGCTCTGCCATGATGCCCCATACTGTGACGTGACCTTCGACGACTATCGGGCGCCCAGCCTGCTGTCCGTGCCGGGCGCCAGGGAGGTGGCGGTGGAGTTCAACTCCTTGAGCAAGTCGCACAACATGGCCGGTTGGCGCGTGGGCATGGCGCTGGGCAACCCGACGGCCATCAAGGCGCTGACCCTGGTCAAAAGCAATGCTGATTCGGGCATCTTCACCGCCATTCAGGAAGCAGCTATCACGGCGCTGACGGGCGATCAGTCCTGGCTGCAGGCGCGCAACGCCATCTACCAAGCGCGGCGCGACCTGGTGCTGGCAGGACTGGCCGCGGCCGGGATTCAGGCGGAAGCGCCCCAAGCCGGCCTTTACGTCTGGGCAGCCGTGCCGCCCGGCTTCAGCGCGGCCGCCTTTGCCACCCTGCTGTTGGAGGGAACGGGCGTCAGTCTGACGCCTGGCTCGGCCTTCGGCGCGCACGGCGAGGGCTTTGTGCGTGCTTCCCTGGGACTCGATACCGAACGCATTCAGGAAGCGATGCGCCGCGTGGGCGCATTTCGCTGGTAACGAATAGGAGAACTACTATTTCTACGCATTTGATTGAAACCGATAAACCCCGTGATGTGGCGTTGCTGGTTGGTGTCGAACTACCGAATCAGGACACGCCCTGGACGCTTGAGGACTCGATGGCCGAGTTGGCGCAGTTGGCGCGCACCGTGGATGTGGAGGTGGTCGCGACGTTGACCCAAACGCTGCATGAGATCAACCCGGCCACGCTCATCGGCAAAGGCAAGGTGGAGGAGTTGATCGCCCTGTGTGCAGCCAGCGGGGCCAACATCGTGATCTTCGACGAAGAGCTGTCGCCGCGCCAGCAGCGTGTGCTTGAAAAACTGCTCGGCCTGGAGATCAAACTGCTCGACCGCACCGCGCTGATTCTGGACATCTTTGCCCAGCACGCCAGCACGCGCGAGGGCGCGCTGCAAGTGGAGCTGGCGCAGTACGAATATCGCAAGCCGCGCCTGACCCGACAGTGGACGCACCTGGCGCGACAGGCGGGTGGGGGCGGCGGCCGCGGGGGCAACGCCGGCGTGGGTCTGCGCGGCCCGGGCGAAACCCAGTTGGAGGTGGATAAGCGCGAGATTGTCCGGCGCATCACGCACCTGAAGCACGAACTGGAAGAGGTGCGCAAACACCGCCAACAGTATCGCCAGCGCCGACGTCAGGCCGCGATTCCGGTGGTGTCCCTGGTTGGCTATACGAATGCCGGCAAATCCACGCTGCTCAACGCGCTGACCGGCGCGGCGGTCTACGCGGCCGACCAACTGTTTGCCACGCTCGACCCCACCACGCGACGGCTGGTGCTGCCGGGCGGTCGCGAGGTCTTGCTGACCGACACGGTCGGTTTCATCCAGAAGCTGCCGACCGACCTGGTGGCTGCTTTTCGGGCGACGCTGGAAGAGGTCAGCGAAGCCGACCTCTTGCTACACGTAGTAGACATAACTCATCCGAATGCGTTGGAGCAGGCCGAGACAGTGGGGGAAGTGCTGGCGGAGATCGGCGCGACCGACAAGCCGATTGTCACCGCGCTGAACAAGATAGACCGCCTGCTGCCAGACGAATCGGCGCGCACGCATGAGTTGCGCGCGCGCTTTCCAGACGGCATTCCGGTGTCGGCGCTGACGGGGGAGGGGCTTGAGAAGCTGATCGTGGTCATCGAAGAACTCCTGACCGAGTCGTTCACCGCGATCAAGGTTCACATCCCGTACCGCGAGGGAGAGCTGGTCGCGCTGTTTCACCAACGCGGGCTGATCGAAGAGGAAAAGCACGACGCGACCGGCACCACGCTGGTGGGGCGGCTGCCGGAGCGAGTCGCGCCGCTGTTTGCGCGCTATCGGCGCTAGGTGGCAAGGCTGAATGCTGAATGCTGAATGAGGAAGGCTGAATGCTGAATGAGGAAGAGAGCAGAGTGCGCTGCATATTCCGTTTCTGACGGTCTCAGATCTCTGGTCTCCATTCAACGCTCCTCATTCAGCGGCCCTGCGGCCCTGGTGTACAGACTACCTGGCCCAGGGATGGTGCAATGAAGTGCTTGTTGAATTTGTTCCAACTGATGAGTTGCTGCGTATCCTGAGATTGGGGCCAGTTGACGTATTCTGACTATTCCTGCGATTCGATGCGAATGCTTCGCCCAAACGCAGCCTCGTGCGCAGCGCGTAAAGCCCCATCTTCCAACTTGGCATAGATTCGAGTGGTGACGGGTGAGCTATGGCCCAAGATGGTTTGTGTCACACCCAGATCGTGCGTGGCCTGATAGACCTTGGTGGCAAAATAGTGGCGTAGAGAGTGTGGCGTAATCCCAGCGTCGTTCAGGCCTGCAGCGGTCATGATCTCAACGAACAACCGCTCGACCGACGTGGTTGTGATCTTCAATACTTTGTTGCTGGCACGCTTATCGTGACGAGCGAACACCGGCAATTCGCCCTGAGGACGACCGCTGGCGCCGTCCAACATGCGCCGAGCTTCGACATAAGTCTGGATCGCGCGCCATGCCGTGTTGTCAAAAAACACCTCTCGTTCCTTGCCGCCTTTACCGATGACCCAGGCAGATTTGTCTTGACGTAACTGCTTGCGACGCAAATTGCACAGTTCTGCGACGCGCAAGCCGGTTGAACGCAGTGTTTCCACGATGGCGATGTTGCGCAGGCGTGCCAGTTCCAGGCGCTCGTTGCCAGGTTCGATGACGCGTTCACGAACAGCTTTGAGGATTTTTTCGATTTGCTCCGCGGTGGGGGGGTGGGGTACGCTTTGTGGCGGCCGCTGGGCCCGGCGTATTTGACGCTGTCCCTCCGTGAGGCGGACAGCCTGGTTGCTTGGCAAGTCAATCAGATTGTTGACATGCAGAAACTTGACGTAAGAAGTGAGCGCGGCGAGATAGGTTTGCATTGTGCGCCGCTGGAGGGCGCGTCTGTCAATAAGCCACGTTGCCCACGCAAGGAGTCGTTCAACGGTCAGGTCAGTTACCAGGGCTTGTGCAGGATCAAGTTCATGTTTGTCCTGCACGTACTCCATGAGGGCGTTGAGCGCCGTGCGATACGTCTTACGCGTGCCGCGCGTACTTACCATCGCATCATTCAGAAAGCGCTCAATGGTTGTAGCAATGGTTGCGCCGCTGGCCGTGTCTGCCATTATTGTCACCTCATTTTCCCTTCTTCACTCCGGCTATACTATACGTTGTAAAATGTAAGTTTTACAACGTATAGTATAGCCGGGATGAATCGAGATGTCAAGCGCTTTCGTCACCTACAGACCAGTCCATTGCTGGCCAACGTGTCTGGTTCTCCCGATACAAGATCGTCAAATAGCGACTGCCATACGGCCAACAGGCCACACCTCGGGCATACCGTAGGTGCTGCACGATCGTTGTCATGGAGACAAATCCAACAATGTCCACATACCAGGCCTCGAAGCCGCCGCTTCGCAGAGCTGCCAGGTAACGATAATATGTCGGCGCTTCATCTGGATTCGCGGCGAGAATGTCATCAACCAGGCGGTTCAATCGTCCGTGATAGCCATGCATGTTACTCATTGAGTCAGGCTCCAAATCAATGACTGCCGAAGCATCATCTGTGATGACATCTATTATGAAACAAAACAAATGTTCTGCCAAAACAAACAATCATACTGAGATATGGCGCAATATCTGATTGATTTGACAATCCTTCTCTCTCCCATTACACTGTAAACGATCATCCCCCTCCTATTCATCATTCAGCATTCATCATTCAGAATTTCTGTCCCATGGAACTCACCCTAACCCGCACGTCTGATTCCCACGTGACCGTCACCTGCGACGGCGTATCCTCCCATGCGTTCGACCTGCGCACGCTGGCGCCGGACGAGACGATTCCCGGCCGGCCGCCGCAGCCGCTGCATGACCCAATTACTTATGGAAAGTTGGTTTACCGTGCCCTCTTCCCTGCCGGCTCCCCGGCTGCCCAGGCGTTGACCGCGCTCCCCTTGCCCGGCCACCTGCTGTTGGTGACCACCGATGACGCCGTCCAGGCCGTGCCGTGGGAGTTGACCTACGGGTCGGATGGCTTCCTGGTGTGCGACCATCATCTGCTGCGCGGCCTGCCCGCGGATCGCCGCCTCCCCCCACCCGCCCGCGACGGCAATTTGCACATCGTCGCGGTGCCATCGCAGCCGTTGGAGGACGACCTGCCGCCGCTCAACATCGAGGGCGAATGGCGGCGCCTGGCCGAGGTGGTGCGCGAAGCGCCCGCGGCCGTGACGCTGGAGCGCACGCGGCCCCCCACCCTGGAGCAGACGCGGCGCCTGGTGGCGGGCCAGCATGGCCGCATCATCCACTTCATGGGCCACGGTGGTCAGCATGAGGGGCAGGCGCGGCTCTTATTCGAGAAGGACGACGGCCGCCTCGATGCGGTCACGGCGGCCGATTTTGTGCGCCGTGTGCGTGGCGCCGCGTTCCTGGTGACGCTCAACGCGTGCGTGAGCGCCCGGCCGGGCACGACGATCTTCAGCAACCTGGCCGGCCTCTTGGTGAACCAGGGCATCCCCTACGCCCTGGGCATGCAGTTCAACGTCAGCGACGACGATGCGCGCACGTTCTCGCGCGTGCTCTACGACGAGCTGACCACGGGCAGTTCTGTCGAGGAGGCGGTTTACCAGGCGCGGCTGGCCGTCGCCGCCAGCAGCCTCTTTTCCTGGGCGGTGGGCGTGCCGGTGCTCTACACCAGCCTGGCTGCGCCCGCGCCCGGTCAGGCGACCGCCGCCGGCATCCCACGCGTGCTGGAAAACCAGCCGCCGCTGGCCGTGGGTGCGCTGCCGCGCGCGGAGGGTGGGTTCCAGGGGCGCACGGCCGAGCTGCGCACCCTGGGCGCGGCGCTGACCGGCGACCGCCGGCCGCGGCTGTTGACGATTCACGGCGGCGGGGGCCTGGGCAAAACCGCGCTCGCGCGCGAGGCGGTGGAACGCTTTGGCTTTGCCTGGCCGGGCGGCGCCTGGGGCATCGCGTTGGAAAACCTGCCCACGCGCGCCGCGTTCGTGGCCCAGCTCGGCCGCTTCCTCGCCGTGGCCGGCGACGACCATCCCGACCCCGCGGAGCTGGAGCGCCGGGTGGCGGTGCGCGTCGGCCAGCCGCGCACCCTGCTCGTGCTCGACAACGCGGAGACCCTGGTGGAGGCCGTGGAGGCCAATGACGCGGCTGCCCGCGACCTGGCCGATTTCCTGCGCGGCGGCCTGGCCGGTTCCGGCGCAGGGCTGCTCGTCACCTCGCGGCGTCACCTGGGCTGGCCGGGCGAGGAGAGCCTGGAATTGGGCGGGCTGGAGCCGGCCGTGGGCGGCCGCCTCTTTGCACAGAGCGCGCCGCAGCGCCAGCACGAGATAGACCTGCCCCTGGCCGAGGGCCTCAGCCGCCGCGTCGACGGGCACCCGCTCAGTCTGCGCCTGCTGGGCGGCGCGTTCAACGCCGGGCAGATTCCACTGGCCGCTTTTGCCGCGGCAACCGAGAAGCACCTGCTGGCCGCGGCCGACCGCTATAAAGGCGCCGACCACCGCCAATCCACCCTCTACGCCTGCCTGGAGACCAGCGTGCGCATGCTGAATGTGGACCTGACCGGCCTGTTCAGCGACCTGTGGATCTTCCACGCACCCTTCCTGCCGGAGACGGCCGCGGCTATCCTCGCGCCGGATGATCAGGCGGCGGCGCAGCAGACCATCCTTGACCGTCTCTACACCCTCTGGCAGCGCGGCCTGCTCGAACGCCGCGTCTACGCGGTGCGCGAGGGCGACGTGCTGTTCTATCACCTGCTGCCGGTGGTGCGCGCCTACCTGGAAGCCTACCTGCCCGCGGCCACCGCGGCCGGCGTGTTGCAGGCGCGCTTTGGCGCCGCGACCGCTGGCCTGGCGCGCACGCTGTATGACGGCATTATTGGCGGCGAGGAGCGCAGCGTCACCTTCGCACAACAGGCGGCCGATGACTTGCGCCGCGGCATGGCGTTTGTCGAGGGCGAGGCGCAAGGCTACTTCTGGCTGCACTGGGGCTGGATCAGCCAGCGCCTGGGCGACCACCAAGCGGGCTTGGCCTTGACCACGCAAGCCCTCGACCGTGCCCGCGGTCACTACCCGCGGCTGGAGCTGGAAGCGCTGAACAACATGGCGGCGGTGTACTATGCCATCGGGGAGCGGGACCGGGCGCTGGCGCTTTTTGAGGAGGCGCTGCCGATCCTGCGCGCGGTGGGCGACCGGTGGAGCCGGGGAGCGACCACGCTGAACAACATGGCAGGGGTGTATCTTGCCATCGGACAGCCGGCGCGGGCGCTGGCGCTTTTTGAGGAGGCGCTGCCGATCATGCGCGCGGTGGGCAACCGCGCCGGGGAAGCGGCCACGCTGAACAACATGGCGGCGGTGTACTATGCCATCGGGGAGCGTGACCGGGCGCTGGCGCTGTATGAGGAGGCGCTGCCGATCCTGCGCGCGGTGGGCGACCGCGCCATGGAAGCGACCACGCTGAACAACATGGCGTTGGTGTACTATGCCATCGGGGAGCGGGACCAGGCGCTGGCGCTGTATGCGGAGGCGCTGCCGATCAGGCGCGCGGTGGGCGACCGCGCCGGGGAAGCGACCACGCTGAACAACATGGCGTTGGTGTACGACGCCATCGGGGAGCCGGGGCGGGCGCTGGCGCTGGCGCTGTGAGAGGCGCTGCCGATCCTGCGCGCCGTGGGCGACCGCGCCGGGGAAGCGGCCACGCTGAACAACATGGCGGCGGTGTACTATGCCATCGGGGAGCCGGGGCGGGCGCTGGCGCTGTACGAGGAGGCGCTGCCGATCAGGCGTGCGGTGGGCGACCGCGCCGGGGAAGCGGCTACACTGAACAACATGGCGTTGGTGTACGACGCCATCGGGCAGCCGCAGCGGGCGCTGGCGCTGTATGCGGAGGCGCTGCCGATCAGTGCGCGCGGTGGGCGACCGCGCCGGGGAAGCGACCACGCTGAACAACATGGCAGGGGTGTACGACGCCATCGGGCAGCCGCAGCGGGCGCTGGCGCTGTATGAGGAAGCGCTGCCGATCAGGCGCGCGGTGGGCCACCGCGCCGGGGAAGCGATCACGCTGAACAACATGGCGATCTTGCTGTATCAACAGCTCGACCGCACGGCGGATGGCATTCGCCGCATGGTTGAGGCGATCACGGTGCTGGAGCGCACCGGTTTGTCGCGTGATGCCAGCGGCGCTACGGTCGAGCAGTTCCAGGCCGCGCTGGCGACGATGCGTGCGGGTAAGCCCTTGTGGTGACGCCAAACACGCGAGTGTCTTGGTAGCTAACAAATTATGTGTTCTTTGTGTTCTCTGCGTTCTCTGTGGTAAATTACGGCGCGGCGAAGCGCAGAGACAACAACAGGAGATGCAACCATGGATGAAACGACGACGACCCCGGACGCGGTCGAGGATCGGTTTGCGTTCAAGTGCTCCAAGGGGCACATCAGTTGGTACAACCGCCAGGACGCGTGCGCCAAGTATCGCGTCGTCTACCGCGGGGAGAAGGGGCTGAACACCCTGGCCCTGCCCTGCCGCTCGCCCGGCTGCGGGCTGGTGGTCAAGGTGCAGGTCAACTGCGGCGGCGCGACGTGAGCGCGGACGGCCCCCTGCTGCCCTCCGAGCCGCTCGACGCGGCCGATGAACGGCTGCTCGCGACCTTCGACGAGATCGAGAAGCAGCAGCTCGACTTCTTCGACAGTGCGGCCAAGCGCATCATCGAGCTGGTCACCGCGCTGCTGGGTGTGCTGGTGGCGCTGCTGGCCCTTGGCGACAAGTTTCCTCCGGCTTACCTGGCCGGCCACGCGGGGGTCAAGGGCCTGGCCGCGGCTGCGCTCGTCTGCTACGTGCTGGCCCTGGTCGCGGCCGCGATCACCACCGCGCCGCGGCGCCTCAAGCGCTATGCGTACAACCTGACCCTCATGCGCCAGGAGTTGGATGCCCTGCTCGCGGTCAAGGCGCGCTGGCTGACGATCGCCGGCGCCTTCTTCGGCCTCGGCGCCATCACCCTGGCACTGGCCCTCGCGCTCATCATCGCATCGGCGTGAGGACCGCCAGGAATTTCGCCACGAATTACACGAATTTTCACGAATTGGTTTTTGTGAATTCGTGAAAATTCGATTCGTGATAAGACTCTGCCGCCCGCCAGGAATCAGCACCGCGTTCTTGTGAAGCGTATCTTGCGGGGCTACACTTCACAAAGCTATCTCACTGAGCGACGTTTGTGGAGGTGGGTATGTTTCTGAACCGCCAGCCTGAACTCTCCTATCTCGATGCCCGCTATGCCCGACCGGGCGCGGAGTTTGCCGTGCTCTACGGGCGGCGCCGCGTGGGCAAATCGAGCCTGATTTACGAATGGTGCGCCGGGTCGTCCCCGGTGACGGCGGAGCGGCGTCACAAGGCTCCCTCGTCACGCGGTGTGCTCATGTCTCGTGTCAGATCAAGACCGGCGCCGGCCAGCGGCGAATTGCCAAAGAACGCCGAGAGTCCTGCTTGACGGCGCAGCAAGAAAGGCATGGACAGATGTCTGAGTCCGGGCACGGTCGCGAAGCTGAGGCCGAGCAGGGTGTCGGCTTCGATGGTGCGAAGTTCGTCCACCACGTAGGCGAAGGGGAACGGCGAGCCAGGCGCGTAGGTCAACGTGACGCCGGGCCGGCCATCTACGGCCGAGGGCAGCCATTGGGCGCGCATGGGCAGCACGCGCTGCACCACCCCACGCCGCCGCACCAGGTTGATGCCGTTTCCCTGGCCGTCGAAGGACTTGCCCAGCCAGCCGGCCAGCGGGGTGATGGCCAGGCCAGGAGGCGCAAAGCGGCGCAGCCAGGCCGGTCCCACGAACTCCGCCCGGTAGTCGCCGATCAGGCTGTCAAGGCTGGGCGCGGTCAGCGCGGCGAAGGCGGAGCGGAAAGCGCCCAGTGAAAGGTCATTGATGGGCACCTGACGACCGGCGGTCGGTAGAAAAAGAGAAATCGTCATCGAATCCCCCCACAAAGTAACCATCCTGCCAGGCGCTATCTGGCAGGATGTGTTTGTCGTCGGGCGACCGCCGTCGGGCGACCGAGGTCGCTGCAACGAATGCGAAGTCCACCTGCGTGGACTGGGGCTTAGAAGTTGCTGTAGAGGAGCGCCTTCTTGATGTCGCCAATGGCTTTTGTTATGTCAATATCACGCGGGCAGGCTTCGACGCAGTTGAAGACGGTGCGGCAGCGCCAAACGCCGTCGCGCTCGTTGAGCACTTCCAGGCGTTGCATCGTGCCCTGATCGCGGTCGTCGAAGATGAAGCGGTGCGCCTGCACGATGGCCGCGGGGCCGACGTAGTCCTCGTTGGCCCAAAAGCTCGGACAGGCGGTGGTGCAGCACGCGCACAGGATGCACTTGGTGGTGTCATCGAAGCGCGCGCGGGCTTCGATGGTCTGCAGGCGCTCGGTGTCCGGCGGCGCGCTGTCGTTGATCAGGAAAGGCAGGACGGAGCGATACTTGGCGAAGAAGGGCCGCATATCCACCACCAGGTCTTTGACGACCTTCATGCCGCGAATCGGCTCCACGGTGATGTTGGCGCCGACATGCTTGACCAGCGTCTTGCAGGCCAGGCGGTTGCGGCCGTTGATGACCATCGCGTCCGAGCCGCAGATGCCGTGCGCACAGGAGCGACGCAGCGTCAGGGTGCCGTCCTGATACCATTTGACTTGGTGCAACACGTCAAGGATCTGGTCATTGAGCGCCGCCTCAACCTGATACGTTTTCCAGTAGGGCTTCTTGTCCTGCTCAGGATTGAAGCGTTGAATCTTGATATTGACTTGCATCATCAGCATTCCTTATTCAGCATTCAGCGTTCAGCGCTTAGTAAACTCGCTCCTTCGGCTGGTACTTGATCACCGTCACCGGCTTGTAAGTCAATTCTACGCCGGTCCCCTCCACATCGTCCTTCAGGAGCGCCAGGCTGTGCTTGAGCCAGTTGGCATCGTCACGCTTGGGATGATCGTCCCGCGCATGGCCGCCGCGGCTCTCGGCGCGCGCCAGCGCGGCCGCGGCCGTGACCTGCGCCAGGTCGAGCAGGTTGCCCAGCTCGACCGCCTCCAGCAGCTCGGTGTTGTAGCGCTTGCCCTTGTCCATGATGGCGATGTTCTGATAGCGCCGCTTCAGCTCCGCCAGCTTGTCCAACGCCTCCTGGCACAACTGCTCTGTGCGGAAGACGCCCACATTCGCCATCATCAGCAGTTGCATGTCGCGTCGGATGTCGGCCACGTTTTTTGCCCGCGGCGTTGCGAATCCCCTCCAGCCGTGCCTTGATCTCAGCCTCCGGGTTGGGCGGCAGCGGCGTAAAGTCAACCTGATTGGCGTAAGCCGCCATGCGCACGCCGGCCACCTTGCCGAAGACCACGATGTCAACCAGGGAGTTGGTGCCCAGGCGGTTGGCGCCGTGAACCGAGACACACGCGCACTCGCCGGCCGCGTAGAAGCCGGGCAGCACCGTCCCCTTGTCGTCAATCACCACTTCCCCGCCCAGGTTGGTGGGAATGCCGCCCATAGCGTAGTGTGCGGTCGGCTGAATCGGCATCGGCTGCTTCACCGGGTCCACGTCCAGGTAGGTGCGGCAGAAATCGGCAATGTCGGGCAGTTTGCTCTCGATCTGCTCGGCCGTGACCCGGATCGGCTGACCGTCCAGCCCCTTGCGACCATCTAACTCAGCGTACTTGTTGATCGTCTCCGGCCGCACGTCGAGATAGACGTAGTCCTTGCCCTCCACCCGCGGCCCTGCATGATTTCCAGGTAGATGGCGTGAGACGACATCGCGTGAGGCCAGGTCTTTGACCGTCGGCGCGTAGCGTTCCATGAAACGTTCGCCCTTGCCGTTGATCAGCACCCCGCCCTCGCCGCGCACCGCTTCGGTGATCAGGATGCCCATGCGCCAGATGCCGGTGGGATGGAACTGGAAGAATTCCATGTCCTCCTGCGGGATGCCGCGGTGCAGGGCGATGGCGTTGCCGTCGCCGGTCAGCGCGTGCGCGTTGCTGGTGATCTGCCAGACGCGCCTGTGCCGCCGGTGGCAAAGCAAACCGCCTTGGGCCTGAAAGACGTGGCACTCGCCGGTGTCAATTTCCAGCGCCACGATGCCGTTGACCTTGCCGTCAGTGACGAGCAGGTCAATCACGTGGAACTCGTCGAAGAAGGTGACGTTGTTCTTGATGCACTGCTGGTAGAGGGTCTGCAGGATCATGTGGCCGGTGCGATCGGCCGGTTTCTTGGTGGTATTGTTGGTGTGCGCCGAACTGGCCGCTGCGAAATGCGGCCATCGGCCGTGCGGTCGAAGGGCAGGCCCATGTGCTCCAATTCGTAGACCACATTGACGGCCTCCTGGCACATGAAATCAATGGCATCCTGGTCGCCCAGGTAGTCGCTGCCCTTGACGGTGTCGAAGGCGTGCCATTCCCAGTGGTCTTCTTCCAGATTGGCGAGCGCGGCGCCGATGCCGCCCTGCGCCGTGCCGGTGTGGGAACGGGTAGGATAGAGCTTGCTGACCACGCAAGTCTTGGCGCCCTGGGATGCGTAGAGGGCTGCCATCAAACCGGCGCCGCTGGCGCCGACAATGACGACATCAAATTGATGGGTTGGCATAGTTGATCTCCGTCTCAGGCCGCAACCTGGAAGCGAAAATGGTCATGACGCCCATCAGGATCAGCAGGCCGCTCAAGAGGTAAACCACACTCTTGACCACCATGTTCCAGCCAGGGCGGCGCACGTAGTCGTCAATGACCCAGCGCCCGCCGTTGGCGCCGTGGAGCATGGCGAAGAGAAGCAGCGCCAGGTCGTAAAGGCTCCAGAACCAGCCGGAAGGCCCAGTCCAGCGCTGCACGATGACATCGAAAGTGATCTCCTCGACGCGCAGGTACAGATGCATATAGAGGAGGTGGAACATGGCGAGGAAGAGCAGCACCAGGCCAGAAAAGCGCATGAAAAACCAGGACAGCGCCTCGAAGCGGCGGCCGCGCACACGATATTGCGACAGTGCATTCATGATGGCTCCTCCTAGGCGGGGTTGAAAATGGTGCTCAGGGTGATGATGGCCGTGGGCACGAAGATGAGTAAGACGATAACCAGTGCGATCCGGTACATCAAGCGTTGATACTTCGTGGAGGAGGGCCAGAAGTCAACGATGATGATGCGCAGGCCGTTGATCGCGTGATAGATGACGCCGAAGATCAGGAAGACTTCCATGACCTTGAAGGGGGGGCCGCTGTAGAGGAACAGGAATTTGGAGAAGGTCTCTTCACCCAGGTTCATCAGGTAGATGTCGAATACGTGCAGAACGAGGAAAAGTAAAATACCTAATCCGCCGACGCGATGCATCATCCAGGCCCAGTGACCGTCACTGCCCCGGTAGGTGATGCCCCGCCAAAACGACTTAATGAGCGCCGCCATAACGAGTTAGCCTCCTAGTGTGGTTGAACTGCATCGCAGCTTCAACAACGAAGCTGCGAGCCACGGCCTGAGTTCAGGCCTCAGGTCAAAATGCCGAAAACTCCTAAGGCCAGTAAACGATGTGCCATCCTAAACCTTCACCGCCACGCGGGCTATGACGCAGCGCAGTTTGTTCAGAAAGTCACACATAAGTGATTATACAGGCAGAACGAGTAAAGTACAAAGTGCAAAGTACAGAGTACAAAATGCAGAACGTTGGGAGGGCTTTGCACTTTGCACTCTGCACTTTGCACTACTACAGATTGGCGATGATGGCCGAGGCGAACTCGGAGGTCTTGACCTCAGTGGCGCCCTGCATCTGGCGAGCGAAGTCGTAGGTGACGATCCCCTGCTCCACCGTCTTGACGTAGGCTTCAATGATGGCCTGACCGGCTTCTTTCCAACCGATGTAATCCAGCATCATGACGCCGGAGAGCAGAAGCGAGCCGGGGTTGACCTTGTCCAGGTTGGAGTTTGGAAGCGGTGCCGTGTGGCCCTCGAAGACGGCCATGTGATCGCCAATGTTGCTGCCGGGGGCGATACCGACGCCGCCCACCTGCGCAGCCACGGCGTCCGACAGATAGTCGCCGTTGAGATTAGGCGTGGCGATGACATCGAACTCATCCGGCCGCAGCAGCATCATCTGGAACATGATGTCCGCGATGCGATCCTTGATGACGATCTTGCCGGCCGGCGCCTGGCCGTTGTAGGCGCCTGCCACAGTTCATCCTCGGTGATGGTGATGTCGCCGAACTCCTCTTTGGCCAACTCGTAGCCCCAATTGCGAAACGCGCCTTCGGTGAACTTCTGGATGTTGCCTTTGTGTACGAAGGTGACGCTCTTGCGGCCGTATTCGATGGCGTACCGAATGGCCTTACGCACCAGGCGCTTGGTGCCGAATGCGCTCATCGGCTTGATGCCGATGCCCGCGCCCTCGAAGAAGTGTGCGCCCATCTCCTCACGCAGGAAGCGCGCCAGCTTGTCGTTCTCAGGCGAGCCGGCCTTGTACGCGATGCCCGCGTAGACATCTTCGGGATTCTCACGGAAGATGACCACGTCCACCTTTTCGGGGTGGCGCACCGGGCTGGGCACGTGGGGGAACCAGCGCACCGGGCGCACACAGGCGTAAAGATCGAGTTCCAGGCGCAGGGCCACATTGAGGCTGCGGAAGCCGCCGCCGACCGGCGTGGTCAGCGGGCCTTTGATGCCGACGTAGAACTCACGGATCGCAGCGAGCGATTCCTGCGGGAAATAGTCGCCATAGGTATTGAACGCCTTCTCGCCCGCGTAAATCTCAGCCCAGGCCACCTTGCGCTGACCGCCGTAGACCTTCTGCACGGCCGCATCCCAGATACGCATGCTGGCCCGCGTAATGTCCGGGCCGATGCCATCGCCTTCGATGAACAGCAGGATGGGATGATCGGGCACGAGCAATTTTCCCTTCGCGCACTGATGCGCGCACCCTCTGAGGGGATAACAATCTTATCGTAAGCCATGAAAAGCTCCTCCTTCATGGGCGCCATTTTACCACCGAATGGGTCAAGCCCTTAAATTTTGCGCGGCTGCCTGTAGAGTCGCGCGCCTGCCGGCGGAATGCCGGTTGAGCAGATCACGCGTGCGCCCCTGGGGTACATCAATCTCAAGATTTGACTGAGCTTTTTTCCGATCAGCACTCACGCTGTCACCTACGGGATGGAGATACGAATTCCGGGGACACGAACTCGGTCCAACGCCACAAACTGAGTGGTTGCCACATTGTCGCTTGGGGTGGTGTCCGGACCATTGGAACTGATGGCCGCCGTTACTGTGTATTGGTGTCCATAAGATCCGGTCGGAAGCCTGAGAACAACGTCGAACTCGCCGCCTCCCAAAAGGCGCAGGTCTGGCGCAGGGCCACGACACCTGATTCCCTATGACAGTGGGTACCTATCCCGATGTGTCACTGACATAGGTCATACCGCCATTCAGAGTCAGCGCCAGCTTAACGCCGGTCGCGATAGTTGAACCATGATTGGCATAATGCACCGTGACGTCGGCAGTGGCGCCGGCAGCGACCTCTGGCTGGTTGTTCTCGAGTCGTACCGCGCCATCAACCCCGCCGGGCGGCGCCCAGTCATAGGCCGCTGTACCGTGACCCTCGAAGCTGGAGAAAATGTAGGAATTTTCTGATGCGCTTGTGAGGAAGATCATCGGCGGTGTTAGTACGTTACGGTTACCATCTATGAGCGCATAATAGAGTTTCGTGAGCGTGCCCCAATCCATCCAGGTGATGATTCCGTGCCCGTACGGATCGGCGGCAATGGATGCCTCACCATCGCCGCCGGAGGCGCCAGGAGCGATGCCGAGACAGACCGGATTGCCCACGCGGTCGTAATTGGCGTCAAGCACAGCAAAACGGAGCCGGGGCTTCCATTCTCCCGGAAAACATCCCCATGCTTCCCACACGGCGACGATACGACCGTCCGAAAGTTGGACAGCATCGTGGTTATTCCACTCGACGACTGTTTCGTCTACGGAAAGATTGGTAGCCGACTTCACGGGGTCGCCATAGCTATTGAGGGCCATAAAGTAGATGTCATCATCCCCATTGCGTTTGGACAGCCAGGACAAAAATGTAGCGATGTTGGCCAAGGGGGTCAGCACTGGGCGTTCAAAACTCGAATCACCTGGCGTGTCAGCGGTCACGGCTGAGACCGGTTTGACTTGCTGCCCCACGGCGTCGCGCACGGCAATGTAGATGTTGCTCACCCAGCCACCCGTTTCCTGGTGAGCACGCTGCCAGGCCATGACAAACCGCCCATCATCAGTTCCTGCAATGCGAGGCACATTGAAACGCGGCACGTTCAGATCATTCCAGGTTCCCCAGGTTGCGTTATTGGTAAGTCTGATTGGTGGAACCGTCACGCTGCCATCGGCAGCCAAGATCGCGAAGAACATATTCGAATTGAACTGAAATTGGTCATTGTACAGGGTCCTGACCCATACGATTCCTATAGTTCCGTTGGACAGTGTTGCGAGCGCGGGGGTTTGGTCGTAAGTGTCCATCTGCGCCTGGCTGTGGTCCACCAACGTTCGCGGGAGTGTGGTTGGCTCGCCAAAACCGTTGACATTGACATACTTGATCTCATTCGTCGTGTGGCTGCACACCAGATCCAGGCAACGTCCCCTGACCCAGGCATAAAACAACCCACCAGAAGGGCCTGCGCTCAGCGCCAGGCTCCCTTCGCTATACCCATCGTACTGTCGTGGGCTTTGCCTGCGGGTCGTCTGAGTTCCCGGCCTTGCCAGGTATAAGCGGACGCCATTACCTGCCCCATAGTCACGGTAGGCGTGGCGGAACGGCGCCGGCACAGAGGTCCTGAGGGCAGCGGTGCGATTCACGTTCGTGTCGCGCGACGATGTGACGAAAAGTGCGGCCTGGTTATAGACCCCGATACCGACATTCGGCGGCGTTTGCACGGCAACACTGATTGCGATCGCTTGACCTGGTTGCAGCTGCCCCGTGTCTGCCAGGCTGTCTCCGTCCGTATCACCCAGGGGCGTCACGCCATCTTGCTGAAAATACGAAACCTGCCAGCCTGAAGAGGCTGTCAGATCAAACGTGTCGCTGCCTAGATCGCCCGTGTTTCGGATAGAGACAGGGAACGCGGCTGCCTTGCCAGGAAAAACAAACTGCCCCTGGGCGATTGCGGATACATGTGCGCGCGCCGCTGGAATCGGCCGCGTGAATCGCACACCCTTGCCGTTCGTTGCTTGCTCGGTGTACTCAAGCCCATCAGTGCCTGTGCTGTCTTCAATTCCCACACGCGCTCTTTGGAGGCCAATCAGATCAAGGTAGCGCGTATCCATGTTGCCATTTTCGTACAGGATAATCTCGAACGTTTTGTAATCAGTCGCGCCGTGCGCACAGCAATAGGTTGCGCGCAACCACTCAATGACCATGAAGCGATTCGGCGCTGAACCGCCCCGCAAGACATAGATCGCCCCTGTGTTGTAAGCAGCACCTACGGTGAGATCATTCCAGAGGGCGGCAGCCACGTTGTTGGGTGCATTCTGTGAAGGGATAGGGGACGAACCGCAACAGCCATGGTGTGACTGCCCAAAAATGAGAATACCATTGGTGTTGACGTACACCTGGCTCCAGGTTTGTTCATAAAAGTGAAAGGAAAACCCAATGTCTACAAGGCTGGAGACATCGTCGCCTGTGATCCCTGTATTAGTCCCGGTTGTGGCATCGAACCAGTCAGCCTGACTCAACTCACTCCAGCGATAGCCAAAATCATCGGGGCCTCCCTCAGCTAAGGGTATGGCGTTGTCGGTTTGCTGACCAGGAGGCATCGGTGTCGGCGCTGCCTGATCGTGCTGAAATGATGCGCCTTGGAGGATTTTGTCTTTGTCACCTGCCTCGAAGGCTCCCGGTATGACCGGTGGGCCGTCTTGGGCAGCAGCCGGCACAATGGGAGTGCCAACCAACATGATGATCATCAGAATCAACAGATACGCGTGCTTTTTCATGACTTCCTCCACATTGAATCAAGAGTATGACGTAGCGCACCTAGTATAACTGAGTTCTTCTCTCACTGGTCTTCCATCTTCCTGTCAATCTCTTCCAACTTTTTTCAGCTCGATCCAGGGTGTCTTATTGTCGAACAATGAAAAAGCGCCTGGCTGCAACTTTAGGCGTTTGCTTGACGAGAATGGGTTGATTTAAAGCGTTACTCACCGAATGATCTGAAGTAGATTGCTGTAATCATCTGTCCACAGGCGTGCGGCTGCCTGTGAGGCGGGGCGGGGTGTGCTGCGGCTGGCGATGGCAGGCAATTGCAGGAAGTCCGGCTCGCGGCTGAGCAGCATCCACAGCGAGTCGTAGCTTTGCAGCCTGTCGCCTGGATGCTCGATCAGGGCGCGCCAAGTTGGAAATTCATCCGCCAACCGGTAGACCGCCTGGCTGAGGTCGAAGATGCGGTTGGACACGTTGATGGCGATGACGCCGCCGGGGTTGAGGTGCTGTTGGTAGATGGCGAAGGCCTCTTGAGTGAGCAGATGCAGCGGGATGGTGTCGCCGCTGAAGGTGTCCAGCACCAGCAGGTCGAAGCGCTGCGAACCGCCGGCCGCCCATTCACGTTCGAGTGAAACGCGCGCGTCCCCGGGGACGATCTGAATGTCGGCGTCCGAATCGCGCAAGAACGAAAAACGGCCATCCTCGCCCTGCGCGATACGAATGATGTCGGGGTTGATCTCGTAGAAGCGATAGACGTCACCCGGCTGGCCATAGCTGGCGATGATGCCGATGCCCAGTCCCAGCGCGCCCACCCGCAAGGGGCCGGGGCGGGCCGGGTGATTGGCGATCGCCAGGCCCACACCGCTCGGCTCGCTGTAGTACGCCGTGGGCACTTTGCGAATCTCGTTGGCGGCAAATTGAAAGCCGTGCGCGGTCCTGCCATGCGTCAGTTGATAGGCCAGCAGCTCGGGCTGCGCGGTGTTGATCTCCCACACCCGGAGGACGCCGTAGAAGGTTGCGTGGCCACGAGGGTGTCGGTGGAGATGGCGCGCATGATGAGGACGATCAAGAGACCCAGCACGAACACCGCAGCCGCGGATGCGAACACCGCCGGCTTGAAGCGGCGTGGCGCGGCGTGGCGCACAGAGGCCTTGACTCCGCGCTTGCGCACGACCGGCGCGCTGTCAGCCTGGAGAACCAGGGTCAGCAGGATGCCGCAGGCGACCAATCCCCATTGCAGTTCCCAGAAGCCGGTGGCGAACAGCAACGGCGCGGCCAGGGTCACGAAAATGCCGCCTAGCGCGCCGCCCAGCGCCACCATCAGGTAGAACGACGACAGGCCGCGGGGCGAGGGGCGCAGCCTGAACAGCTCGTTATGGCAAAGCATACACGCGCTGAACAAGAGCAGTGTGTAGACGATGAGTTGGGCGCTGATACTGAACGGCGGAGACTTCACGAGCATCCACAGGCTGATGAGACTGAGGATGAAAAAGGCGGCCAGGTATGGCCGGCGGGAATACCAACGCCCGCCGGCAAAGGCCAGGATGAAGGTCAGCAGGTACACCGTCAAGGGCAGCACCCATAAGAAGGGGATGACGGCCACTTCCTGGGTAACCTGATTGGTCACCGCCATGAGCAGCGTGGTGGCGCATGCGGCCAGGCCAAGCCACAGGGCATAGACGCCGAGTCGGGAGCGTTTTTCCGCGCCAAGCTGACTTTCCGGCGTCCCCGGCTGCTCTGCGACCGCGCGCCCGGCCAGTGATTCGCCCAGGCCAGCCAGGCTGCCACGGCGACAAAGAGCGTGTACCCTGCAGTCCACAGATAGGCCTGCGTCCGCAGCGTCAGCAGTGGCTCGAAGATGAGGGGATAGCTGACCAGGGCCACGAGCGAGCCGGCATTGGACAGCGCGTACAAGCGATAGGGCGTTTGCTGCGCGTGGTCGCGGCTGAACCAGGCCTGCATGAGGGTGCTGTTGGTGGCCAGCAGGAAATAGGGGATGCCCACCGAGACAGCCAGGACTCTGAAAATGTCCCAGACGGGGAAATCACCGTCCAGCGGTCACCAACTGGCGGGCGGTGGCGGCGGTGAACGCCACAGCAACGCCGTGGCTGGCAGCAAGACGAGCGAAAGGGCGAGCAGGCCCAGGTGGACTGTTCCCTGCCAGCGGCCACGGACGCGGCCGAGCAGCCAATAGGCATAGGCATAACCGGCGGTCAAGAGCACCTGAAAAAACAACAGGACTGTTGACCAGACGGTTGGGGTGCCGCCAAACCAGGGCAGGATGGTCTTGCCGATCATCGGCTGGATTTGGAAGAGCAGAAAGGCGGAAAGGAGGATGCTGAGCGCGTAGTAGGATGGCACGGACGATGAACCTCAAGCGTGGAATTCGATTGGCGGCCTCTTGAAAACCGGCGCGGATGCAAGCTGCAACTGCCCATGTCGAGGCGTCACTCTCATTATAGTCATCTTTGCGAGACTGTACAACTCGCAAAATCGAGCGTGAGGGAAGTTCCCCAAGTGGATTGACAAGTGATTGGTTCGGGCCACTCTACCTCAGCCCAGTGGCGACGCGGGGATTGCACGGAGGTGGGGGTGAGTCAATCGTTTGCCTCATTAGCCGGAAGCCATGTATACTATCAGTACCGTGCGCCCGACCGCCCGGCGTCCGCTGGCCCTCTCCCTGATCAAAGGGATGTCAAAGATGCAACGCTGCGTGCCTGGGGCAGCATCCCCGCCGCGGGGCATGGTGCTGCGCTGGCTCGTCGGGTTAGGTATCCTGTTAGCGCTGGTCGCCGTCTTCACGGAGCTGGCCGAGGACGTTTGGTTCCGCGAGGGGTTTGCCTGGGATGCACCGTTGATCCTGGCGCTGCACCAGTTCAGCCGACCGTGGCTCGATACGGTCATGCGGGTCGTTACCCAGGCCGGGCAGGCCGGGGCCATTGGGTTGGCGCTGGTCCTCGCCGGCTGGTTTCTCTGGCGGCGCCGCGCGCTTGATGCCGCGACCGTCGCCATCAGCCTCGTCGGCGCGACCGCACTCAACATGGTGCTGAAACTGCTGTTCGCGCGCCCGCGACCTGCGCTCTTCCCACCCTGGTCGTCGAAAGCGGTTTCAGCTTTCCCAGCGGTCATGTCACGACCTCGGTGCGCGTCTACGGCCTCCTGGCCATTTTCTATGGCGGCAGGGTCACCGCGCCGGGGCCATCTGCGCCGCAGCGTGGTACTCGTCGTGGCTGTCAGCCGTATCTACCTGGGCGTACACTACCCCAGCGACACCCTGGGCTCGATCACCTTCGCCTCCCTGTGGCTATGGGCCGTCGTTGCCATCCGGATGAGGGTGATTGATGTCTTCATTGATGTCTTCATTGATGTCTTCATTGATGTCTTCATTGATGTCTTCATTGATGTCTTCGATGTTCAATTACGTATGTTGAAAAAAATGCCAGATCGGGTAAAATCAGCACAGGAGGTAGCATCATGACCTACCAGATTTCTGATCCTGTAGTCATCTTGCGCCTACGCCAAATTCTGAATGGGCTGCAGGCCGAGATTGACGAGCGCGAGAGAGCGCGCGCGGCGCTGGCGCGCAAGAACGCCGAACTGAATGATGCACTGCAACGGCGGCTGGCCGAGGCGGGCTTCAACCGCCTTCTGGTGAGCTTGCTCCAAAAAAACAGTGCTGGAACAAGTGCTGGACATCGTCTGCGCCGAGGCCCAGGGCTTGGTCGGGGCGACGAGCAACGCGGTCCTGCTGCTGACCGACCAGGCCTGGCTGGAGGTCAAGCATCGCTTGGGCAAGCCGTTGGCAGCGGCCGAACCGGTGCCGGTGGACGGCTCCGTGGCGGGTCAGGTCGTGCGCCAGGGTGCGCCGGTGCGGCTGAATGATCCAGCTTCCTTCGCGCAGGTCCAGGTCTACCAGTGGCCTTCGGATCTCACGGCGTTGCTCGCCGTGCCCTTGCACGTCAACGGCGCGGTCATCGGCGTGCTCGACGTGGTGAATAAGGTGGGCGGCTTCACTGAGGACGACGTTCCTATCATGTCCGTATTCGCCAACCAAGCCGCGATGGCCATCGAGCACGCCCGGCTGCAAGAGCAGGCGGAGCAGTTAACCGTGCTGGCGGAACGGCAACGGTTGGCCCGTGAGTTGCACGATTCGGTCACACAATCGCTCTATAGCGTGACCCTGTATGCCAACGCCGCGGCCCTGGCGCTGGCGGCCGACAAACAAAGAAGGTCACGGCAGGCTATCTGCAGGATCTGCAGGAGACCGCGCAGGAGGATGCGACATGCGGCTCCTCATCTTCCAGTTGCACCCGCCAGTGCTGGAGACGGAAGGGCTGGTGGCCGCATTGCAGTTGCGCCTGGCGGCCGTCGAGGTCGCGCGGGTCTGCAAACTGAAACCCGCGTCGAGAGCGGCGGTTGCCCATCGCGATCGAGGGCGACCTCTACTGGATCGCGCAAGAGGCACTCAACAACGTGCGCAAACATGCGGCGGCCCGGCATGTGGCCGTGCATCTGCACTTCACCGTCGCGACCCTTTCCCTCGAAGTGGTGGATGATGGCGTGGGTTTCGATCCGCAAGCGGTGCCCGTCGAGGGCGGGGCGGCTGCGTACCATCGCCGAGCGCGCTGCGCGTCGGTGGGAAACTGACGTACGAAAGCATGCCTGGCGAGGGCACGCGGGTAAAGGTTGAGGTGACCATATGACGGAAGAAGGCGCTCGGTTGGCAAAACCGAGCGTTCGTGTCTTGATTGTTGATGACCATGCCATCGTGCGCAAGGGTATCCGCGCCCTGCTCTCTGGAAACCGACGGGTTCGAGGTGGTGGCGGAAGCCGATACCGGCCAGGAAGCGGTGCTGCGTGCCCAAGAGACCCACCCTGACGTTATCCTGATGGACCTGCTGATGCCTGGCATGGACGGCATCGAGGCGGCGCGCCGAATCATCAGCCGTCAGCCACGGGCGCGCATCCTCGTGCTGACCAGCTTTGCGGCCGACAACAAGGTTTTCCCGCGATCAAAGCGGGAGCGCCCAGGGTACCTGCTCAAGGACTCCTCGCCTGAGGAACTCGTGCGGGCCATCCGCCAGGTGCATCGCGGCGAGCCATCCCTTCATCCGACCATTGCCCGCAAGCTCCTGCAAGAATCGCGCGCCCAGTCGAGCAACAACCTGCCCCGGAAGCGCTCACGGCGCGCAAATGATGGTGCTCAATTGATTGCCCAGGGGCTGAGCAACCGGAGATTGCGGACCGGATCGCGGTCAGCGAGCCGACCGTGCGCACCATGTAAGCCGGATCCTCGGCAAACTGCACCTGACCAGCCGCACCCAGGGCGCGCTCTGCGCAGTGCGGGAAGGTTGACGGACGGCGATGACGGAAGAGGCGTAGCCGCAGCGACGACATTCCTCGTGGAACCTGGTCATCGCAAGGGGACCAGGTCGTGCTCAAGCGCCAATAAGTGCCGGTGCGTGGCGACGCCCCAGATCAGGTAGTCGTCATGCTATCCCGGCCTGCAACCAGAACCACATTTCGAGATCCGCCGCGTCGCCCGTCGCCGCGGGGCAGTCTGGCCGCCGTGCGGCCATTGACGAACGCACCGAAGGTGTTTCCGTCAAGGTAGATCTCGGGCTTCTCCGGATCGGTGTCACGCGACCAGATGAAGTTGCCCTTCAGGGTGAGCCGCGTCAGGACTGCCCCTATCTGGCCGTGAGTATTGCCCTCTATTGCACTGAACATTGATGTCCTCAGCCACTGACTTGCAGGTTCTGTGGGCCGCCAACGGATGACGTTGTTGCCCTCCGAACTCACTTCGGCTGCCAGGGTGATGGTCTGAAAACCCAGTACAGTCAATGGGGCAGCACGCCAGTCCTGGCTTTGCGTCCGGCTGGGGAAGGGCAGGTCGAGGGTCACGAAGCAGACAGCGTTCTGGAACCGATCGACGCGGTTGCTGACGCTTTCCGGGAAAATATCCCGGTCGCAGACGATCTCGATCCCGGCGAGCAGGCGTTCGACCGGCAGGTCGCCGTCATTCTCGATGGGGCCCCCGTCCGCGCGCGCCAGCACCTCCACAATGTGGACCACTTCGTCCTGCGGCCCGACGCCGAGGAGCCCGCAGAGCTTGTCAATGGCCTCCTGGACTGTACTGACGCCACCCAGGTTGTTGCACTGTGTCGGGTCGTAGGCCACCTGGCTGGCGACGCTGACCGTGGCGTTGAAGTCCAGGACTTGACCCGGCGCCGCGTTCCCGCCGGCGTCCAACAGCACGGCCTGCACCTGCTGCGGACCGTCTAAGCCCAGCGTCCAGATGCACTCGGCGATGCCATCAGGCGCAATCGTAGCCACCGGCGCATTGGCAGAGAGGCTCCCGCCGCCCGCCATCAGCGCGAATTGCACCGGCGCGCCGATCACCGGCGCCTGGCCATTCACCACGCGTACGCGCAGCGGCAGGGTCAGCGGCTGGCCCGGCAGCGCCTCCTGGCCGTCGCCGCCTTCGTACAGCAGGGTCGTTAACGCGGTCAACTGCGGGAATAGCTTGCGGCAGTCCGTCGCCGTCCAGGTATCCCCCGCGGGGATCAATAGCGCCAGCGAAGCGTAGTGATGCGTAGGCCCATGACGCCCCTCGAAGACCGGGCCGCTTGCCCCTCGTGGCCATTCGACCTGGCCCGTCAAGCTGCGGGCTGGCGCCGTCCAGTAGTCGCCCGACACATAAGCTCCGTCGCTAAACTCCACCATGACGCCATCTTCCAGCTCCACCCACTTGGGCGCCTCGGGTGTGCCGATCTGGACCGTTCCGATGCCATCCCAACGCCGTACGGTCGGCCGGGTGCCCGTTGCCAGCGCCAAATTGGCCGGGTTCTTCAGCGTAATTCTGTCCCCCTTGACCGCAGTGACTTCGAGCAACACACCGGGTTCGTTGCGCAAGGTGCGCTCTTCGTCGCTGATCTCCACCCACGCGGCCGCCGCAAAGCCGAGCACGGCGTCTTTGCCCGGATCGGACACCGTAATGACTGGCGCGGCCGGCGTCGTTGCGTCAACCTTGACCCCCTTCGTGAGGATGCTGCCGTTGTCGCGTGACCATTTGTAGGTGGCGGTCCCGGGCGCGCCAGCCTCGTGGATCTCCACCCGGTAGAGCTGGTTCTCCAGCCGGCGATAGCCCCCGCCCGGCGGGACGAGGCAGTCGTTGGCGGCAGGCTGCGCCGGCGCAGCATCGGCGCGCAACCTGCCGGCGCCCGCGACCCCGTCAGGGATCCAATCCGGGCCAAAGTCGGCGCACGTAGCGGCCGCGTTGGCCAACGCCTGCGCCTTCACCTGCCAGATGGTCTTGAGGCGGGTCGTCGTGTCAGGCCCACCGAGCGCCACCTCGCGAATCTGTGGCTGGTCGTCGCCCGACTGCTCCAGGGCGGTCTGATGACGTTCCCAGACGTCCAGGTAGGCGTGGTAAGCCTGGCCCGAGACGAGCGCGGGCGCGCCTGGGTAGTCGGGCTGGGCATCGTACGGGACGATCTCTGTGGCTTCGCAGAGGATGCCATCCACATAGAGTTGGCCGTCGGCGATCTCAAAGGCGCTCCCTGCGATCCTGACCTGGAAGTTCCTGAATTGCCCCAGCGGGGACGCAGGCGCCCCGGATGGTCCGATCACGTCGCGCGTGGTTGCCTGATCGCGCTGCGCCTGGATATCGGCTTGTTCGTTCCATTCTGCGTCAAGCAGAACGCTGCCTTGCTGCATACGCACGCTGCTATAGTGTTTATCCCGTCGGAAGGTCAGACGTGAGAAATCGCCTTTCATACTATCTCCTCTATCTCCTCTACATACAAGTGCGCTTCCCTGTCAGGAAGCGAAGAAAACGCCGGCCTCCAGGCCGAAGCGCAGGTATTCGTCCAGGCTCACGCGTAGGTTTTTGAGCCGCTGCGGCGCTTGCAGAAAGTGAAAAGCCCCCATCTCGCCTTCGTCCTCGGCGCCAGTGCCGATCTCAGGGTCAACTGTGCCGGCAAGCTGCCCGTAATCCGCCTCGCCGTAGGTTGTGGAGGCGTAGGTCGGGAAGATGCGCCCGGCCGACGCCGCATCGGCGGGCTGGCACCGATACCGTTGCGGCGCCAGCGACTCGAACGGGAGGTAGCAGAAGCGGGTGCAGCCGATTTGGCGGCGCTCGACGATCACCATACCATCGAAGATACTGTTCGATGCCTCCAGGCTCGCTGCCTGGGTCGCGCCCAACACCGTGCTTGCCTGCACATCCAACATAGGGCCGCTCAGATCGCCGCCAACGATGCTGGCCGTGATGCTGGCCGCGCGGATAGTTTCCGGCAGGCTGAGCGGGCCGCAGATGCTGCGGTTGAGCCTCACAGTCAGGTTCTCGTTCCCCTGCCCCGCTTGGTTTTCCATCTTGATCGCCAGGCTGGAGCTGCCGGGTACAAGTGTGCAATGTGCCAGACGCAGCTCAGCCAGGTTGCCAGCCAACATGGTGACAGTCCCTTCCACCAACAGGCCGTTCAGTGCGAACGCACCTGGTTGCAGGGCGCCGGCCGGCGCCGTGCCGATTACTTCAAGCGCGCCGTGCAGATGGGGCCGCAAGTCGGCGGGAGCAATGCGCCCGGCGATGCGCTGCCCCGACGCGTCCGGCTCCTCGGGCCACCCCGCGGCGACCAGCAGCAGCCGGCTGCCGGCCGGGATGCGGATCGCCAGCGCACCAACCAGATCCTCCCGATAGGTGCGGCTATCCATGAGCGCGATGATGCCCTGGGCGCCGGCGGGCTGGTCGTTCCAGGCCTGCACGGCCTGGCCCAGGGTTGTCACGATCTGTGTTCCAGCCCCGACGGGCGGCTGCTGTGTTACGCCCATCTGCCAGGTGTTCTGACTGGCCGCAAAGTCCCGCAGGAAGTCTTCGACAGAATCGCGGCGGTCGTATGGTCCGCCGCCCAGGTCACCCCCGAAGCCATAGGTGTAGCCCACCTCGATGGCGCCGGCGGGATCGCTCCCGAACGCGATCCGGCCCAGTTCCGGGTCAACAGCCACTTTGCCGGCCGGCGGTGAATGCGCCCATCCTCCGCCTTGCTTGTCCGATAGGTCACAGACGAGGATATCGCCAATGGGCCGAACCTGGCCTCCAGCGCGAATCAGCAGGCTTCGAGGCTCGTTCTCTGTGCCGTAGCAGGCATCCAGGTTGCGCAGCAGGAAGCGCCGACTAAGGGCCAGCGGGACGTCCAGCGGCTGCGCCATTTGGGTGATGCTATCCTCCGTCCTGGCGAGATGATAAAGCGACTGATTCTTGCCTGGCGGGCTGGAAGGCGTACCGGCGCTCGTCGTTCGAGGCTACCTGGCGCGGGTGACGCCATCAATGTGATAGGCCTGAAGGCGCCACAGGAACAAACCAACATTTGGGATATTGTGTTTGCCGCGGCCGTTGTCAATATGCCGTACGTCCGCGGTGTGCGCCGTACGGTCGAACGGCCCACCCAGGAATCCGAGCTGATTTGCGTCTCGAATGTCGGGCATCGCAGGGGCGTGGGGCCGCACGTGGTTGACGTTCTGCGTCGTAACCAGCCGTTCAAAGAACTCGACCGCCACGGCCGGCCAACCGGTCACATCGCGGGCCAACTGCTCCAGCACAGCCGCCGTGCCCTTGCGGCGCCGGTAGGCGACGGTGTTGGCCACATACGCCCGCTGGGTGAAGCCCGCCGCCTGGATCGGGTAAAGCCCCTGGACGCCCAGCAGGTCGCCGATGTACGGCACGACCCATTCCTGGCACGTCTCAATGAACCAGTTGTCGTACAGGCGGGAGATGTCGTCTTCGACCAGCCCCAGCTCATCACCGATGACCGCCAGGAGGGCGCGCAACGGCTCGCCCTCAGCCGCATCGCGCAGGCGGTAGATGGCAGGGAGCAGGCCGTAGAGGCGTTCTTGGGTCGCGTCGTTCATGGCAGCATCTCCTCCAGTCCAATGCCGAGCGGGTTGATCAGCAGCAGCTCGGCCAGGCTGCGGAGCTTCCTCCTGCGCCTCCCAACGTACCAGCGCCGCCTCGAGGATCGTGCTGGGGCTGGGCTGCGGCCCGTCCAGCCGGTAGAGCTGTTCGAGATCCAGGGCCACGACGCCTGCCACCCGCTGGATGACCGAGATCACCTCGGCCGCGGTCACCGGTTGGGCGAACGTGCGCGCGCCGAAGGCGAAGGCGGCTTGCAGGGCCGTCGTGACGGCCGCCTGTACATCGGCCCAGCGGTAGCGCGCGTCGCGCACGATCCGCGCCCGCAGGTCGAAGAACACGGGCTGGTAAGTATCGACGCGGAAGCGCTGCGACGGGTCGCTCGCTGCCGCCATGGCCTCTACCAGGTAGGTATACAGCTCCGACGTCGTATCCACCCGGTGGCTGGCCAGGGGTGAGGCGGCCGCATCGGGATCGTCGCCGACCGCCGCCTCGGCCGCCACGGTGACATGCACCCAGTGCGTCTCGCCGCGCCAGAGCGCCACGCCTTTTACCTTGCCGATGCCGGCGAAGGCACGCGCGAAATCCTCGAAGTCGCGCAGCGAGACGATGCGATCCATCGTCAGCACCGTCAGCGGCGCGTTGCTCCGGGCGCTGTCGCGGTTTTCCGGGTCAGCGGCGCCCGTCGCAGGGGTCGGATTGATCACCGACCGGATGCCCAAGGGGCGCGACTGGAGCAGCGTCAGCTTGCCGGCGCCCACCATCCCGCCCAGGCCGATGCCGCTGCGGTAGGTTGCCGTGACGTTCTCGACCCCGGTGGGCAGCCGCGCGCCGGTGACGCCGTCGCCGAAGACGACCGTCGTCTTGCCGTCGTCACCGGCGCGGGCGCTGAAGCGCGGGTCGGTGGGCGCCAGGCCATACAGCCGCGGCGCCTCCTCCCACCGCACCCCGTCCACGCGCACCTCCAGCGAGCTTTGCACACCACTCGCATCGGCGGACGATGTGTAGGTGAGGGGCGGCTTCTTGAGGGTGAAGCGCTGGTTGGCCTGCGCGCCATTACCGGCCCCGAGCACTTCCGTCACGGTCTCGCCGTGGCTGGCGGCCGCGACGTTGGCGTTGAGGGTCACGGTCTTGCGGACGTACGTGGTCTTCAGGCCCGGCGAGGGGAAGACCAGCGTCGTGAAGCCGCCGACGTGGATGACGTCGGCGAGGATCACTATCTCGCTGACGGTCACTCCCGGCAGGTCGTCGCGCTCACCCGTGATCGCCACTGGTTGGCCGACCTGGAGACCGAGCAGCATGCGGTCGAGCTGGATCTCAGTACTCTTGGCCGCGATCGGATCTTCGATGGGCAGCTCGGCAAGCACCAGGCGCTCACTCTGGACGTGTGCCGTCGTGTTACGCACCCTGAAATCTTCGGGCCTGTCGGTCGTGTCCGCTTGAAGTTCCGTGGCTTTATCATCGGGCTTGCCCAATTTCAAGCCGACGGATTTGGCGCTCATGGCGAAGCCCGCCACGGATGCGTCGGTGGCAGAGCGCAACCGGTAGGCTGCGTAGTGATTGATCGGCCGCTCCAGAACCACCCAGCCGCTGCCCGCCAGGCCAGGCACGTTACGTTCCAGATAGAGATCGGCGCCGGTGTAATAAACCGCGACGGCCGGAGCGTCGGCAGGTTTCCTGGAATCCTTCCAGATGGACAGACCGCTGCCGTCATCCCATGGGATGAAGTAGTTACTGTGGGGAACGGCCGGCAAGCTGGGGAAATACGGCGCGTTATGGCCGAAGATGCCGAGCCGTGACCGGAACGCAAAAGCGCCCGGATCGGCCGGCGCGAGGGGCGGCGCAGGAGGCGGTGGCGGCGTGTAGTTGATGTTGAGCGTCAGCTTTGTTCGGCTCCAGCCCTGGACGGCAACAAAGGCGCTCAACTCGCTTTCGCGCCAGCTCTGACGGACGACCGACGTCTTGATCTTGTCTGCCGTGAAAGCAAGCTGAACCAGCTTGGCTACCGCGAATTTGTGGACCTGGGGTGTGAAAGAAGGCGGCTTTGGTGGCTCGGCGGTCACTTCATCTTCGAAATCCACTTGGGTGCGGTTCAATTCCGGATTGGCCGTGACTTGTCCGATCGAGCGCACGAGCGTCACCAGGTCCCCTGGATCGGACCGCTTGCCCACCAGTAGCACGATATCGCCGGGTTTTAGACCGGTATTGACGCCGGTGAAGAAGACCCGCTGCACCTCTGCCGCCTGGGCCTCCGTTATGTCTTTTAGCTCGGCAGCCAGGCCGGCGTCAAGCGCATACATGTCCGTCATCGGCTGGTCCAAGAGATCGCCGAAGCGTGTGCTGATGCCGAGCAGATAAAGTTTGTTATCAGTTTCCCGGATCGCCAGTTCCTGCGGCCGGGTGAGACGCGGCTTCAGCGCATTCCACTCGACGCGCGCGGTGATCCCGGCATTTGTCTCGAACGTCTGCGGCAGCTCGCCGGGGCCGGGGATACTCTGCACCCGGGTGCCCTTCGGCATGATGGCGGTCGGTGGCGCCCCGGTGGCCGTGTCCACAGTGAAGGCCAGAAAGGCGCTTGCCGCCACACCTGGGCTTAGCTCATAACCGATTCCCCGCGCCAGCTCCAGCACCGAGAGCCGCTCGGTAGCTGTGCGCAGGTAGCCCTCGTTGGCGATGCGTTCCTGGTAGAAGGTCAGTACGTCCATGATGACCGCGCTGGCGTCCAGCAGCGCGATCGCCGGATCGGCGATCGCCCGCGTGGTCAGGCCGGCCAGGGGGCGCTGACCCGCGTGCGGGCCGTCAGGGATCGGCTGACTGGGCAGACGGGCCAGCATGCGCCGCAGAAACGTACCATGCGTGCCGATCCGATAGGCCAGCGCCGGCAGTCCAGGACGGTTAACCACGGTCGGCTCCGGGATGCTCGCCTCGCAGCACCCGCAGGTGTCGAGGACATCGTCGGTGTTGCTCATAGGCCACCCCCCATGATAAACTCCAGCTTGCCATTTTCCGGGGCACTGGGATCGTTGTCCAGACGGGCAATCTCCAGGCGGCCCAGCGTCATGCGGCCTTCGGCGACCTCGCCGTGGGCGTCCTGCCCCAAACGCCGGAAGCGATTGGACTTGCCCGGCCCTTCTTCGGTATCCACCCACTGCACGCCCGGCACCTGCATGGCCGCCGCGATGATCTGACTGAGGTAGACCGCCTGGCCAAAGGTGAAGTTGTCGGGGTGAAAGAAGCCGCGGCGGCCATCGGGCAGGCTGTTGCGGCTGAAGGTGTCCAGCAACGCTTTCCTGACGCTGCTGCGGAAGTACCCCGGCGCGGCGCATACGGTCAACGCCATGTCGAGAGCTACGTAGCGCGGCCCGTCAATCTCCAGGTCGTAGCCGGCCAGACGGAAGCGCTCCAGCCAGAGGCGCATCTCATTTTCGAAGTCGGCGGTCACGGGCCGGCCGCCGCGCCGGTCAACCGTGACGTACATGGTGTACCAACTACCTGTCCAGCGTCGTGTCGCTGCGGCGCGCTGGACGCCGGGGTGGCGCTCGGCGGCGGCAGCGTAGTCGGCCTCGGTGACCGCGCGCTCCTGGGAGCGGAAGGCCTGGGGCGCATACAGCCGGACCTGCTCCGTTGGCTCGGGGGCGGTCCCGCCGGCGGCAGGCATGGGGTTGCGCACCTTGACGCCGGCGATCGGTTCGACCAGCCGGTCGAACGCGTCGGCGCCGATGTTGCCGGCCGGGCCGTTGCCGATGCGATAGGATGCCCGGAAAGTTGTTCCTTCGACCGGACGCCGGCCCAGCGCGTCATCGCCGAAACGCAGCGTGGCTCGCCCGTCCTCCTCCATCTCCACGACGAACTCTGGCGCAAAGCGACCGCTGTTCAACAGGTCGTGTCTGGGCCGCCACAACGCACCCTCGCCATGCAACTTGATGACCGGCAGCACCTGTCGCAAGTCGAGGCGCAGCGCGGCCGCGGCCGGCCTGGTACGCGCCTCCTTATCGTCGTAGGGCAGCGCGTGCGTCAAGCCGGTTTCCTCGATCCGGGGCCGATAAGGGCGGCCCATAAGCACGATCGTCGGGGTGAGCGTCCCGGCCGCCTCGTTCTCTTCCACCGTCCGGCCATGATCGGCCAGCGCGACGTTGCCGTGTACTACAGTGACAGCCAATCTCTTGCCGGGGCCAGCAGGATCGGGGAACTCGCGCAGGCAGAGGGGGAAGGGCAGCGCGTCCTCAGCGTGCCATTGGACCTCGAGCACCTTCGTTTCAGACAGCGGGTCGGTCTGCTCCTGGGGTGTGGCGCTCAGGCGTACCGCGTGGCGGTGGGACGGGTCGGCATCCTCGCGGCGCCCACTATCCGGTCCCAGCACTTCCTCGAAGATCAGCACGTCTCCCTGGGCCAGGTCGAGATCGGCGGCGCTGCCCGTCAGGTGCGCGCGCGTGGCGCCCTTGGGCAGGCAGCAGTCCGGATCGCTCCAGGTGTAGAAGGCCATCGGGTTGCGCTCAACCCTGAGCGAAATGACCGGGTGCAGCGTCTCGAAAACCAGCGACGGGTCCGCCTGCGCCGTGATGGCCCGCCCAGTCTTCAATACCGGCTTGTCGGGTGTCCCGATCAGGTCCCGGTCAACCTCGAAGCAGACCCAGGTGCGGGCGTTGGCCCCGTCGTGCATGACATAGTCCACCAGCCGAGCGTGGCGACGCACCGAGGCGCGGCGCCGCGCGCTGCCCAGGTAGGCCTCGGTAGCCACCGCGTCCTGGGCGTAGCTGAGGTAGTCCCCGGCATAGGCCAGCGCTTCGACCACCGCCACCCCCAGGTCAGCCGGATTGCGTTCCCGCCAATCCGGCATGACGACCGCCAGGCGATCCAGCAGCAGACGGCGGAAGCTGGCGTAGTCCTTGGCCAGATAGTTGATCGGGGGTGACGGAAGGGCCGGCTCGGGACACACCTCGGCCTGCACGCAGTCGAAGTCACTCGGGCAGTGTACCCTGAACGAGAACGCCACCTCGGCCAGTTGCGGGTCGAAGCCGGCCGGCGGCGTCCCTTCGGCCGATACCGGTGAGACCAGGCGCAGGACGTAGGTCGAGAAGTCGCCCACACTGCCCACAGTCACGGTCAAAACGTTCCCGGCCGGCTCCACCTTCAGGATGCCGATGGCCGTGACCCGGACCCCGCCCGTGATGACGACAGCGTCCGCCCCCAGGGCCGGGGCTGCGGGCACGCCGTTCGGCTGGCCGGGCAGGGGATGGACGAAGTACACCAGCAGCTTCTTGTGATCGGCCGGGTCAACCTCCAGGTAGTCAATGCCGTTGACCACTGGCTGGCCGTTGCTGCCTTTGGTATCGCGCACCAACGTGCGCCGGACGGAGTTTGCACAGCGATATTGGGTATTCATCTCACGCTTCCCGGCTGAACTGCGCGGCCCCGCGCCGCTGCGTGCGTTGCACGACGTAATCTACCTGCACAGACAGGGCGGAATCCACGGCGTCCACCTGCACCCGCTCAACCGCAATCAAGTCCCCCAGCCACTGTTGCAGCGCGCCCTGCGCCAGGAACTGCACGGCGGTGGCCAGTTCCGGGCTGTTGGGCGCGAAGAGGAGTTGCCCCAGGCCGCTGCCAAAGTCCGGCCGGTTGACGCGCTCGCCAGGATTGGTGAAGAGCACGCCCTCGATCAAGTCACGGATGTGGCGGTCATCGTCAGCAGTGGCGGTGCGCCCTCCGCCGTCGAAGCGGAATGGATAAGCAATGTTCATAGTTGCCTCACTGCGCTGTCACGCGCGCCTGCGTAGCCACGATCATCAGCGGCGTGCCGTTGGGCGCACAGATCGCCTGGCTGTCCAGCAGCAGCAGAGGCTGCCCGTTGCTGGTCACCCGCGTGGCCCCGACGATCCACTGGGCGGTGACGCATGGGCTGGGCGCACCCGGCGCGAATGCGCACCCGGCCACCACGTACGGCGCGGCCATGGTCACCGTCGGCTGGCCGCTCACCAGCACGCGAGGGTTCGGGACGGTCGGCTGCGCCTGCCCGCCATGCGCGCACAAGACAGTGGCGCCCACGTGTAACACGAATCCTGGCATCGTTTGCTCCTATCTCACATCACGACCAACGCGCCGTTGTTGATGGTCACCGTGGGGCCGGCCATGACGATACTGGCGCCTTTGCCGTTCTGAATGGTGATTCCCGTGTCGTTCACGATGATCGTGGCGCCCGTGGCGCTCTTGAGCATGATTCCGCCAGTCGGGCCGGGCAGGTCGCTGATCACCAGCGTGTTCTGCAGCGATGTCTGCAGCACGATGTTGGGGCTGGCGGGGTTGCCTGCCAGCGCCAGCGGCGGCACCTCGGCCACGATGCCGTAGAAGCAACCGGCCCAGATCGGGAAGTCCGGATCGCCCTGCTCGAACTCGATCCACACCCCCGAGCCGATCTGCGGGATCATATACGCCCCCATCTGCTTGCCCGCGATCGGGAAGCAGGGCATCGCCCAACTGGAAGGAGCGATGCCCAACACGTCGGGGATGAAAGCCTGAATGCGCCCGCACTGCTCCGGATCGATGTTATTGAACACGGTGCCGCGATATTTGCCGTAGTACTTGTTCATCTCTTTCATCTCTTTCATGAAGTCACCGCCGGCAGGGTCGAAATCAGCCCGTTGCGGACGAGCTTGAAGCCCTGTTTGTATTCCCCGCGCTTGATCTTGTGCGTCACACTGCTGACATAGTAGAGGCCGTCGAAGGCCAGACCGGCGCCGCGCACGCCGACCAGGCTGCGTGCCTTGAGGATGCGCCCGTAGCGCAGGACATCCAGGCTGCCCTGACCCTTGACCGCATCCGACCATTTGGCAGCCTGGGCCATGCCGATCATGATGGCGCGCGCCGGTGAATACTTGGCCACCCCATGCACCGGCCGCAGGTTCAAGGGGATCGGCGGGATCAACCCCAGAGGCGGGTTCAGCGGCGTGATATCGGGGATCGGGATCGGGATCAGCGCCTTGCTGATCTTCTCCTGGATGATGACCGTCGGCAGCCCCTTGGACTGGTTGTCGAAGGTAAAGCTCAGGCTCTCCACGTTCGTATGCGCGTCCATGTTGATGTTGAGCGCCGGCTGCGGCGCCCCGACCTTGATCTGCGGCCCCCAATAGGCGACGTTGACGCCCGGCGCCGGGCCTGGGGCGATGTAGAAGACGTAGCCCACCCGCTCGGCCAGCTCGTTGATGTACGCCAGATCGGTGCCCTGGTGGGTCGGGATCAGGCTGGTCGGGATCGGTACGTCTATCAACACGCTGGGGATGATCAGCGGCACGATGCCGAAGATGGCGTACTTGGCGATCAGCAGCGCCACCCTGCCCTCGGCCGGCATGGCCGGGTAGGGCAGGCCGCTGAAATCCTGCAGGTTCATCACCGCGGTCAGGTCCTCGCCCGTGATGATCAGCGTAGACGTGCCGCCTTCGGCGCTCGGGGCCACCTGGTGGTTGGTGATCACGCCGTCAATCAGCACGCTCGGTGTCCCGTTGATTGTCGCCACAATCACCACGCGCGCCAGCGGGATGGGGCTGCCGCCGGAGAGCAGGAAGATCGTTTGCAGCGGCGAGCGGTTGCCCAGCGTGAAGGACAACTGGAACACGCTCGGCCCCGTGTCGTTGACGGTGACCTCGACGCTGGTGAGCGCGTCCAGCACCAGCTTCGGCACAGGGATCGGCGCCACCGGCCCGATCATCAGCGTGAGTTGTACACCTTTAAGCATCGGGCAACCCCGGGATGCCTTCCGGCAAGGTGATGCGCAGGCGCCGGCCGACCTCTTCGGTCAGCTCCTCCGGCCGCATGACGCCGTTGGCGTCGCATAAGCGCCAGAACTGCTCCGGGTCGCCCAGGTAGGCGGCCGCGATGAGGTCCGGCCGCTCGCCTTCCTCCACCGTGTGCTCCTGCAGCAGGGCGAAACGCCGCGGCGAGGGCACGAAGCGGCGCCGCAGGTAGACGATCTTGCGGCCGTCGGGCGCGGCGGTTTCGCTGGTCTCGATGCCGTGGTAGCGGCTGTTAGGCGGAAAGTTTGTTGTCATCACGGTAGTCCCGTAATCCCGAAGGCGCTGAAGGCGCCACCCCGGTTGCGCGCGGCCATCTGCTCCTTCACCTGCAGGTAGCTCATGAACAGGCTGCCGCCCCGGTGGTCGAAGCCCAGGTCGTCCACGCTCAGCACGCGCAGGCTCAGGCTGACCTTGGCGCGCAGCGGGTTGAGCGCAGGGTCGAACGCTTCCTCGGTCACGCTGAAGTCGGTGAGGCGCACGGGCACCACCCGGCTGCGGCTCCAGATGAAGAGCGTCAGCGGCGCCTGCATCGGCGCGATCTCCAGCGTGCCCGCCCTGGCCAGGCGGTTGTTGGCCGTCAGTTGGCCGCTGGTCGGATAGACGATGGTTTCCAGCACAGCGAGCTGGGGATGGATGCCGAGCTGCGCGGTCTGCCGATCTGCCATCTCCAATTGATCCGCGGCGTCAATCTCCACCTCCAGCTTGATCGTCTCCACCGGCGGGCCTTTCAATCGCAGCGCCTCGGAGCGGTCGCCGCCCTCCGCGCCCGCGCCCTTCACCTGCAAGGTGCGGCTGAGGGTGTCCGGGTTGTATTGCAGCGCGATGATGCGCAGCACCGCGCCCGTGTTTGGGTCCAAAAGGACGATGCCGCCTTTCAGCAGGCGGGGAGAGTTTGGGAATGTGGTCATCGCTTGGGTCTCCCAACGGTATTCGCACCCGCTTGTTTGATTCCCGGGAACGATACAAAGCCGATTGGATCGTCGTTATCGAACACCGACATCGTGTTGCCCCCGCGGAGGATGACCCTGGCGCCTTGCCGGTCGTACAAATCTCGACCGAGAACACAGAAGCCGGTCGTCTTGGCGACGGTCAACGCGTTGTTAACTTGGTATTCTTGCAGCTGAGACCGCGTCTTCGCCCCGAACTTACCGTCGGCGGCCAGCAGCGGCCGCGCCGTCGGCGGCCGCGAGTTCAGTTGTTCCTGCAAAAACTTGACGTCGTCACCAGACGAACGGATGCGGAGAGTTCTGGGCATGATGGTATCCTTAAAAGTTTAGCCAATTGTCTTTGAGATTCTTCGCAAACACCCCCAACGACCATGGGGTGACCAGGCTGTATTTCAGAGCAATGCTACTTAGTAACTGCGACGTGCCCAGATCTATCACCACAATGCCGCCCTTCAGCAGTTTGGGTGAGTTGGAAAAACCGGTCATGGTTCACATCGCATTTTCGCCTCATGCTGGTTGATGGGTAGATATTGATCGAGTCTGACCACATTGATTCACTTCTCACCTGCTCTGTACGCCACGGCTCTGCAGAGGGGCACTTACACCCGTCGTTTGCCCGCCCTCGTGCGTTACCACCAATCTGACTTGGCTTGGACCCGGCGCCCCGGTGGCGAGCGCCGCCCTTTTTGCGCGCAAGAGTTCGAGAATGCGGATTCTGTTGGGAACGTCGCTCATGCCAGTCAACCGCGCGATCTCTGCGTCGAGATTCTGCGCAAGATTCTTGGCGGGGTCGATCGCGGTTGCGCTGCTGACGTTTCCAGCTCTGTTGAGCGATTTGTTGTCGATGAGATCTAATAGATCGAGCTTCTTGTTGTAGGCCATGCCGTCAAAGCTTGAGCCAGTGACGAAGTGCCCTTGTGACCCGCTGGGTCCCTGGATGAATTCCCAACCGTCCTTCTGTGAATAGTGCTGGAATCCCATCGTTTGTTCTCCCCCGTAGCCGCGGGCATGTCGTGGATCCATCTGTTGTGCCGTCACGTTCGATGCGACGGTTGCACCCGCCGCCCCGGCCACCGCTTGCGCACCAGGGCTGGAGGCCGGGACTGCCGTGACCGCACCCGGGGACGCCGCTGCAGTCGCTCCTTTGGTACTCGTAGCCTCGATCACCGATGCAGATTCTGCACGTGCGCCCTGACTCACGGCACCTCTGACCGCTGTTCCAGACACACCTCGAACTGCGCTAGGGACAGACTCGGCCGCGAGCGTCTCCGCCATTACGAACGCGCTCGGCGCAAAGTCGCCGGCGAGCACGGGCACTGTGCTCCTGAGTCCCTGCGACGCGAGAAACCCGGCCACTCTAATTCGCGGGGCAGCACGCCTGGCCAGCGCGGACAATGCGCCGCGCAGCGAGCCGCGAACAACACCGCCAATCCCGCCAGCAAAGATATCAATTGGATCGATAAATGGACGCTCGAGACCTAGCTCGTCCCCGCCGACGTACTTGCCGTCTGCATCGAGCACTCTTGTGACTCCGACCAAAAGGTGGAGATACCCCAGAATGACGCCATTCTCGTCGACCACCTTATGCCACCCAGGCACCAGCGGTACCGGCTTCTTTGTTGGCTTGATATGTCCACCATGCGGGTGGACATTGCTTGCAGCAATAACATCTTCAGGCGTTCGAGGTCCCGGCTTTGGACCAAGTCCGGGCGGGCTCGTATGGCTGGTGGATATTTCCTTGCGTACGGCGCTAGGCGGGGGACTGGGCATCCCCCAACTCGCCGCGACCTCGGGGGAGATGAGCGGAAGATCGCCGAAGGTTGCTTTCCGCCTGCGTTCTTCCTCGGACTCGGTGACCTCGTCGCGCTGGATAACAGCCTCACTACCGCGCGAGCCTAGCACATTAATAGGAGACAGACCACCATTTCCATTGCTTTGGCCACCACGGACCCTCTCTGCACCAATTTGCTGCACCACATGCGTCAACTCATGGGCAATCAACCGCCGTCCCTCATGTGTCCCCGGCGCGAACTGACCCGCACCAAACACGATGTTGGGTCCCACCGTGTAGGCATTGGCGCTCACCTCCCGCGCCGATGCTGCGGCCCGCCCATCGGTATGCACCCGCACGCCGCTGAAGTCGTGGCTGAAGCGCGGCTCCATAAACGACCGCGTGGCGGGGTCGAGGGGCTGGCCGGGCGAGGACAACACATCGTGGACGATCGGCGGGGCCACGGAGAGGTCGCTGCTGCCAGCGGCGTCGCGCTGGAGCATCCGGTAATCGCGGCGGGGCGTGAGGCCCGGAATGCCGAGGATGTTGCCCGATTGTGCCTGGCGGCCGCGTATGATCGCGTCAAGCTGCCGTTGCTCGGCCGCGCGCGCGGCCGGGGTTTTCGTTCCCTTTTGAAACTTCTCCTGATCAGCAGCCATGCGCTCCGTTTCGGCGCGAGTACGATCAGTATCGCTCGCCTGCGGCTTCTTCGCTGCCTCAGGTTCGTAGACAAATGTGATACCGGCCTCAGTCGGCGCGCTGAGCGGCCCTTTGTAGGTCAGCTTCACCTTCAGGCCCGGAGCGATCTTGGGCAGCTTGATCACCAGCCCCTTTAACGGAAATTCTTCGTTGCGCAGCGCCATCGTGGCGACCGTGCTGGCGGCGATGCCCAGCGTGACGGCCAAACTGGGCAAGGTTGAGACGAAGCCTTCGCCGAACTTCTCGGCCTGGTCGGTTAGCTGTTTGCCCAGCGTCGTTTCCAGGAACGTCTCCGCCCACTTCTCACCCGCTGCGCCAAACCTATCTTCGTTCGTCTCCAGCTTTTCAGACGGCTGTTGTACGTGCTGGTCGTTCTTTGCCTCGTTGAACCCCAGGTCAGGCAGTGAACTGCCAGGGTACTTGCGGCGCTCTTCGGCGCTGGGGTCGCGGGGCGATGGAGTCGAGGGTGGCCCGTCGCGCCGCAGCGCCGGCGCGCTGCTAAGCGTCCGTCCGGGCAGCACCCCCCCGCTGATCACGGCCTCGGCCACACGGTCGGCCTCTTGCTCGTAGCGATCGCCTGGGCGATTGATCGCCAAACTGCTAGGGCTGCGCTGGAGCGCACCTTGCCGATTCTGCGCACACGCGGCACACTCCCCGCCTGCAACCGTGTGATTGCCGCACGCGCACTGGCGCTGCAACAGGCCGCTGGCCGCCGGCTTCTGGATCTGCTGCGCCTTCTGCGCGATCAGGGTGCGGGCGAGGCCGCTCATGGTTTCCTCCCGATGCCGCCGTAGACGCTGCGGGCGATCTGCCCGCCGATCTCAGCCGGGCGCGCGCCTGCGTTGAGCCGGATGGCCGCGGCCGGCACATCGGGCACGGCGCCACCCGCCGGCCACGCCTGGGCGATGCCGCCTTCGGCCAGGCTGTCCGAGGACAGCAAGCGGGTCAGCTCGGCCTCGACCACCGCCTGGACGCGCGCGCCGCCGCCGGGGCCGAGGGGCAACCCGTCCAGGATGAGGCGCTCGATGTGAACGTGAATTTTCATGGTTTAGATCCCATTGATCGGCCGGTCGAGCTTGCGCATCTCGCCTCGGATCGCTTCCAGCACGATCGGCATGGTGATCAGCGGCGGCTGCTGGCTCGCGGCCATGAAAGCCGCGTTGAGCGCAATGTTGTGGATCAGGCCGCCGGTCAGGTTGAGCCGCGCCAACTGGTCGAGATCCAGCCCGGCCACCGGCGCCTGCGGCGGGAAGACCTTCTGCCACATCAGCCGGCGTTCGGGCAGGGCGGGGAACGGGAAGCTGACGATGAAACGCAGCCGCCGCATGAAGGCCGGATCGAGCGCGCTCTTCATGTTGGTCGCCAGCACTGCCAGGCCCCGGTACGCCTCCATGCGCTGCAACAGGTAGTTGATCTCGATGTTGGCGTAGCGGTCATGGCTGTCCTTGACCTCGCTGCGCTTGCCGAACAGCGCGTCCGCCTCGTCGAAGAAGAGGATGGCGCCGCCGTCCTCGGCCGCGTCAAACAGGCGCCGCAGGTTCTTCTCGGTCTCGCCGATGTACTTGCTGACCACCGCGGACAGGTCAATGCGGTACAGGTCGAGTCGCAGGTCGTTGGCCAGCACCTCGGCTGCCATCGTCTTGCCCGTCCCACTTTCGCCGGCAAACAAGGCGCTGATGCCAAGTCCGCGGTTCATCTTTGCCCGGAAACCCCAGTCATCGTACACGCGCAGCCGCTGCCGCACCTGGCCGGTGATCTGCCGCAGCAGCGCCGCGGTGTCCGGGGGCAGCACCAGGTCGTCCCACGTCGCCACCGGCTCCAGCCGCTGGGCCAGCGACTCCAGCCGGGGTCGGCTTGCGCTCCGGCACGCCCGCCACAGACGGTCGGCCACCCCGCCGGCGCCGGTGTCATCCAGTTGCGCTGTCGCGGCAGCCTGCGCGATCGTTGCGGGATCCAGGTTGAACTGAGCTGCAAGGGCCTCGGCGGCAAGGGCAGACGGCGCCTCACCTGCGAACGACCCCAGCGCGCCGGCCCAAAGCTCGTATTGCTCCGCCGCCGTGGGCTGGGCAACCTCGAACGCAGGTATGGACTCGGACAAGCCTGCAATCACCTCCCGCACATCCAGGAAGAAGATGCCGTGGCTGCGCGCCAGCAGTCGTTTCAGGGCCGCCATCTGCGGGCCGACAGGGGCGGTTTCGGACGCGTCGACGTACAACGCCAGCGGCAGGAGGATCGTCTCCCGCTGCCACAGGCGGGCGAAGGTCTCCAGCTCGGCCGGGTTCGCCGGCAGGGTTTCGGCCGACAGGCTGTGGGGTTGCACGCCCAACAGCGCGGCCACCTGCCCGGCAATCAACCGCTTGCTGGCGGCGTGCGGGCCGGTTAACTGGATCGCGGGCAGGCGTCCCGCGGTCGCGGCCTGGCGGAGCTCGCCGGCGATCTCATCGGCTGCGGCGCGCTGCGATGGCGGCAGCGCGCCTGCGGCAGGCAGACCAGCGCGGCTGTCCATGGGCGTCAGCAGCGCCTCGAGGCGGTCGTCGAGGGTGTTGAGCCCCTTCAGGTAGTGGACGATGCGCTCGTCGGCGCGCAGGGCGCTGGCGATGAGCGGCTGCGCCCCGGGCTGGTTGATCTCGATCAACCGCCAGTAGCGCAGCGGCCGGTCGGGCGCAAGCGCCTCCCAGGCTGGCTCCTCCAGCGCGGCCAGCGCCAGCCCGAACGTGGGATGCGGCCTGGCGGGGTCGTCCTGGGCACGGGCGCACAGCCCGGCCAGGCGCGTGTCCAGCTCCATCCCCGCGCACAGCAGCAGCACCTGCGCCTCGAAGCGCGACAGCCCCAGCCGCTCGCTCAGGATGGCGAGCGCGGGCGGCATTTCGGCGGCCTCCGAGGAGGCATCTTCGGCAGCCTGCATGGCAGCCCGGGCCACGACCATCGCGCGAAGGTGTTCGTCGGAGTGCCGAACTCGTTCGGCGGGCGAGTTGCCAACTCGCCCCTCACCGGCCAGCGACGCCAGGCGGGCGCGCAGCCAGCCCAGGCCCGCGGCCAGGTGGGCTTCGTTGTTCTGCTGCCAGCGCGCCAGGTCTGTCATGTGATCGTCACCTGCGGGCCGATGTACTGATTGAACGTCGGGCTGCTCGCGACGGTGTCCACTTCCAGTGGGCTTTGGGCGCCGTCCACCTGCACGCGCAGCAGGAACGATCCCGGTGCAAAGCTCGCCGGGATCGGGAAGCTGAGCGTCGCTGCCGGCGGGTCGTCAGCAGATCGTGCAGGCAGAGGGAGCGCCTGGTCGCCGATCAGTAGGGCCACGCGTTGGCCGCTCGCGACCGGCGGCGTCACATCGAGCACGAGCGTCGCCTCGCGGGCGGCCGTCAAGGGCGGGGCAGTGGTGATGCGCGGGGTCAGGACGAACGCTACTACATTGGACTCGATCCCCGCGCCTGGGTGCGCGGTCGGGGGCTTGCCCAGGCTCACCTCGTGGCGAACCTGGAGGGTGTTCACACCCGCGGCCAGGCTGGCAGGCGGCGATACATCAATGCGTTCGTCACTGGTGGGGTTGACGGACACTGCGCTCGCGCCGAAACTCACCACCGTGCTGGCGCCCTTGAGGTTGAACCCCTTGATCGCCAGCGTCCCGCCTGCGAGGACGGCCTGTGGTTCCAGCTCGGCAATGAACGGGCGACGGAAGGGCGTGACCGTGACGACAGGCTGGCGCACAGGGATGGCCGCTGGCACGGGCGCCGTCTCCTGGATCAACACCACGGAAGCAACGTACGCCATAGATGGGCGGTAGCGCGCCTGCAACGCCGACCAGAGCTTCGAGAGCTCCTCGGTGTTCATGGTCTGCGGCGTGAGCTTGATCTGCTCGATCTGGTCGGCCAGGTCGGCGGCCGTGCGCTCCGTCACTGAGGGCGGCATGAGCGCCGCGGTGACGGGCGAATTACCGGTCAGCGTCCTGCGGATGGCCTTGCGCGTCAGCACCGGCGTCTTGTGGAGCAGGAACATGCCGTACCCTAACAGGATTTCAGCGTTGAGATCGTCACGGCCGTACGCGGTGAGCAGGTAGTGCAGATCGAGTGCCAGCGGCGGATTGCTGAGCCGGCCATCGCCCCGGCTGTCGAGCGAGGGCAGGCCGGTGTTGCGCCAGCCGGGGTTCGGCGTCACCTGGTAAAGGAACAGGTTGAGCTGGTTCGGCTCCTGTGCGCCGGTCTCGATGCGATCCGGCGGCAGCGCGCTGACCGTGATGCTGCCCACATGAGCCGCCAGGTCGTGGTTGATCAGGCCGTCGTTGAGCAGGTCCTTCAGAACGGCCGTCACCGCGGCAATAGCAAGTGGGCTGCTCATGGGTTCCCTCGCTCCGTTTTGCGGCGCAGGTATTCTTCCAGAGTCATGATCGGCGACGCCGGACGCCCGGTCGGCTGTGCGGCAGGCGATGTCGTCGCGCGCACCTCGACGCGACCGATGGTCACCTGGATCGTCGGCCCGGCATCGGCCGGCGCCTGCGGAGGGGGTGTCTCCCGAGCCGCGCGCCGCGTCTGCACAGGAACCACACGCGGGCGGGTCGAGCTGACCTCTGGCACGGCCGTGGCCGGCCGCACCGCCGGCTGCGGGGCAAGACCGCCAGCCGCTGACGGTGGCACTACCTCCGGGGCGGCGGGGTGGCTCTGACCCGCTGCATTCGTGGCGGGCGCAGGCGATGCGGGGGCCGGTCCTCGCCCTGGCGCGCGTGGCGCCGACACGCTGACGCCATCCGCTCCGCCGGGGCGTTCCCAGTGCTCAGGCACAGCCCCTGTGGGATTTGAGCGCGGGAGAGCCGGCGCGCCCATCGGCGCACTCCTTTCGGTCTCGATGTCGCGCATCACCCGCCCGGCCAACGGGCTGATCGTGGCGAGATCAGCCCGCCGGGCATCCCTCGCGGCCGGAACCGCAGAGGCTTGTGTGTCGAGCTCAAGCTCTGCCGGCTCCGGCCAGCCTCGGCGCAAGGCGCCGCCGGCCGGGCGCGGCTCGAAGCGGGAGGCCACGCGGGGGAGTACCGCGCTTACTGTGCCCAATGCTTGGGCGGCCAGGCTGCTCAGGAAGTCGTCACTCATCGCTGTTCATCCGCCGATCATGTCCAGGTAATGCTGCCGGCGCTGCGCGCTCAATCCCAGGATGTCCGCCTCGCGCCAGCCGTAGGCCGACGCCAACAGGTGTACCTCACGCAGGGTGCGTCCGGCCCAGTCGTCCACCTCGCGCCACAAGAAGGAGGCGATGTCAAAGGGCGCCTGCCACGCATGGACGCAGGCCGGGCAGGTCAGGTTCAACTGCACATCGGCCCCCGGGTCGGCCTCGGCCATGAGCGCCACGATCTCGTCCAGCAAGGCCCCTGGCAATGTGTCGAGCGGTGCGTCCACGCAACGTGCCAGCAACGCCTGGCGGAAAGCCGCCGCATCCGCCACCTGTCCCACCGCCAGCAGGTCGGCGGTATCCGGGGGGCGGAACTGCACCCGGTGGCCCTCATGCAGGATCTCCCCCCCCACCCGCTCATCTGTCAGAGGGGGGGGCGGAGTCCGGATATCGGCCGTCCGGAAGCTGAGGTCCAGCGTCTCGCCGCAGTTGGGGCAGCTTGCCAGCGCCGCCAGATCGGGGCCGAATAGTTGCTGGCGCAGCGCCAACAGCTCGGCGTTGCGTTGACCGATGGTCAGGCGCTCCAGGGCGGCCCGCTCGGCGTCCGGCCTGGCCCATTGCAGAAAGGCCAGCGCCTGCAGCGCCTGGGGCTGGCCCAGGCCTTGCTCCCAGGTGTCAAGCAATCTCGATGCTGAAGTTGGCCGTGGCATCTTCACGCGGCCAGGATCGGTTCACTCGGCTCGGGAACTTCCCGATCGCGTTCCCAGCCCTCGTTCTCCAGTTTGATATGCTGGATCAGCACGGCGTTGGCGTTGGCGTCCAGGTCGGCCTGGGCCTGAAACTCGGAGACCCAGCAGCGGTACACCTTATAGGTCATGGCCAGTTGGCCCGCCTCGTTGTAGATCTCGATGAGGATGTCCTTGCGGAAATCCTTCAGTGAGACCTCGGCGCCCAGACCCGAGCCAAAATTCCAGACCTTATTGGCCCACTGCTCGAACTCGGTGTCGTGGGTCACCCCGCGTTCCAGCGTGATCGCCTCGTACTCGGTGCGGCCCGGCGACTTGCGGGTGCTGCTGGGATCGCCGCCTTCCCGATGCTTGACGACCTCGGTGGTGCGCTTCAAGGAACCGACCTTGCTCACTCCTGCCACGTAGCGGCCGTCCCACTTGACGCGGAATTTGAAGTTCTTGTATGGATCGAACCGTTGCGCGTTGACCGTGAATTGTGCCATGGTGTCCCCCTCATGCCTCGATCTGGCCGGCCATCTGCTGAAGCTTGATAATCACGAACTCTGCCGGCTTGAGCGGGGCGAAGCCGACCAGGATGTTGACGATGCCGAGATTGACATCATTCTGGGTGGTCGTCTCTCTGTCGCACTTGACGAAGTAGGCCTCGCGCGGGGTCTTGCCGGCGAAAGCGCCCTGCCGGAAAAGATTGTGCATGAATGCCCCGGCGTTAAGCCGAATCTGTGCCCAGAGTGGCTCGTCATTCGGCTCGAAGACTACCCACTTCAGCCCGCGGTACAGGCTTTCTTCGATGTAGAGCGCGGTCCGGCGGACAGGAACGTACTTCCACTCATCGGCCATCTGATCGGCGCCGCGCAATGTCCGGGCGCCCCAAGAGATCGTGCCGAAGACGGGGAAACTGCGGATGCAGTTGACGCCCAGGGGGTTCAGCGTACCGTTTTCCCCGTCGGTAAGGAGGTAGGCAACACCCTGTGCGCCCCCCAGGGTCGCCTCGGTGCCGGCTGGCGCCTTCCACACGCCCCGGGTGGCATCAGTGCGCGCATAGAGACCGGCGAGGGCGCCGCTGGGAGCGGTGTTGCGCAGTTTGCCGCCGTTCAGTGGATCGGCGACCGAGATCCATGGGTAGTACACCGCGGCGTTCTTGGACTTGGGCAGCGAGCTGCCGGTGGCCAATGTGCCCATGGCGTCGGGCTTCGTCGTGATCTCCGGCGGGTCAATGATCAAGAACGCTCGCCGCTCCTGGCAGTACGCATCCGCGTCCTGCAGGATGCCTGCATCGCTCACCCCTGGCAGGCACAAGATGTTGAACAGATCAACCGACTCGAGCGCGTAGATGCCTTTGCGCAGGGAACGGTTGCCAATGAAGAGGTTGTAGGCCTCGTCCGCGGTGAAGGCGCTCTCAGTACCGCCCTGCAACATCACGTTCTGCGGTAGCGTGGTCGTGGCCCCGACCAACAGTTTGAGGTTACCGGCGATGTCGCTGCTGTCGGCAGCGCCGCCGACGACGGACGAGCCAGCCCCGCGTGAGCCGGATGTCAGGACAAGCCGGTTGCCGCCACTCACTGTGGCCGTGAAGTCGCGATAAGCGGGCTTGGACGGCTTGAGGGCACGCACGGCCGTCTGAATCCGGTCGGCGATAATGCCCAGCCGGTCCCCAAGGCTGCCGCCTCCAACAGCCGTATTGCCCAGGTTTACGACGGCAGTTGTATCGCCATCGAGACTGATCTTGAAGCTGTTGTGGGTTGGACTGGGGATCGCAGCAGGATCAGCAGCGTTGGCGGGCACATCAGCCGCAACCAACACGTCACCGGTGAGTGTGCCGTGATCGGGCAGCTCCACGGGACGAAGCGTCGCCACGGCATCGGTTTCGGCGCCGCCGTTGGCTGTGCCCAACTTCAGGCGGGCCGAAAGGTCGTTGCGAGCCCCGGGCAGCACACGCACGCTGGAAGCCTCGCCCGCGACGCCGGAGGTCATGCGGATGCGGTTGCCGTCGGGCGCACAGGTGAAGCCGGCCACCAGCGGGTTGCTGCCTGCCGCGGCGGTAACCTTGGCCGTGATCGCGGTGCAGAGGGCGGCCAGCCGTGCGACATCGTTCGCGCCGACCAGGTCGGCGTCGGCGATCTGGACGGGTACAGGAGGGGAGCCGTTGACGGAAACCTGGAACTGGTCGTGGTTCGCATCTTTCAGCGTTGCTACGTCCACCAACGCGCCACCCGAAGCCAGGTCATCGCTGAGACTCGTGCCGGCGCCCAACGCCGCCAGCACGGCGAGGGATGCCACCCGCTTGGCAATCGCCAGTTGTGAGGTGCGCAAGATATTCTCCACGTAGCGGGCATCGTGGCTGTTCATGGAGAGATTCTGGAAGGTCTCGCTGCGGTTCTCATCGGGCGCCTCTTGCGAGGTGTAGCTCAGCGTCAGATTGAAGGTGCTGGCCGGGTTCGCGGTCCTGGTGTCAATGCGCACCTCGATGCCGTTGCCGCTGAAGCCTTCATCCTGTGCTGTGAGCTCCAGGACGTTGGTCAGCGTGCTGTTCTGCAAGATGCGCGCGGCGGGGCCGGCATCCTTGGCCAGTCGCACCACCCACGCTTCGCTGCCGCCATTCGTAAAGAACTGGCGTACCGCGTAACTCAGCTCCGAATTGGCGCTGAGACCGCCGAACCGGCGCTCGAAGTCGCTGAAGCTCAACATGCGAGTGGCCTGATTGATCGGCCCGCGCCGCGCCGAACCGACAAACGCAGTAACGGACGTACTGACCCCTGTGATGGTGCGCACACCACTGGCAATTTCCTCGACATAGACGCCCGGATAGGTCAATGTGCTTGGCATAGGTTATGCTCCCTGGAAAGAATGAACAGAGTATACATAGTATCTCACGTAGGTGAGGCAAGCGGTGTAATAGTTCTTACTTTAGAACCCGTGTGCTTTTCCTCTGTCACCCAAGGCTAGAGAATGTGGAACGTCTACACCAAACCATGTACATTAAACGTATCAAGGGCTGCCTTCTCAGGCGGCCCTTTTTGCTATGTAAAATCAATCGTAATTGCAGACGACAGGGCTGACCGCTTCCGATAGACTACGACCAGAAAGAAAAGTGATCTGCCAGGTTGTTGGCGGAGCTAGTCTTCTCTCGGCAAAAGGAAGGGTAGGAAGGGAAGGGTAGGATTATGGGTATTCTTGCATGGATCGTCGTTGGGTTAATCGCTGGTTGGTTGGCCAGCCAGGTGATGCGCGGTGGGAGTTACGGCGTCATCGGTGACATCATTCTGGGTGTGGTAGGCGCCTTGATCGGCGGTTTCCTGGCCGCCAATTTGCTGAACATGCCCGATGCCGTGAACGGCATCAACGTCACCAGTATTCTCGTCGCCTTTGTCGGCGCGGTGATCCTGATCGCCATTCTGCGGATGGTATCCGGCCGCAGGCGTTAGTCAAAATTAAAATTAGCCGTTGAATCTGCATTCTGCAGTTCACCATTTCGTCAATCTGGAGGGAACTATGTCCAAAAACACACAGAAGGCAAAGGATGCCGTTCAAGACGCGAAGAACACCGTCAAAGACGCGGCACACGACGTGAAGAACGATGTCAAGGATGCCGCTCACGATGTGAAGAACAAGCTCAAGGACGCCGCACGCGACACAAAGAGCAAGGTTGAGGATGTCGCTCAAAACGCCAAGCACAAGGTTGAGGACGTTGCTCACGACGTCAAAAACGATGTCAAGGCCGCGGCAAATCGCAGCAAGCGCAGAATCAGCCGCTAAGTAGCTCCCCGCCTATGTTATGACGCCCGACGAGGTGGTAGCAACCCCGCCCTACTGCCTCGTCGGCCCGATGCCGCTGCCTGTCTACTCAGGGGCCGTCCTATATGTGATTTATCAATAGGAATGTACACGGGTCGTGCCTAGTGAAGGACGCCCCGGGAGAGGGCAATCATGATCGTACAAAATGCTTCGCAGGTTCACAAGATAGTTGGGATACACGCCGATTCGCGGCAGATAACACCCATGCGGGTGATGTTCTGCCTGGCGCTTTGCGCCCTCATCGGCAGCATGGCGCCAATCGCGGCCGCTTCGCATCGTGATGCGACGGTTCCGCAACAGGCGGGCACACCCGCGCTCGATGCGCCACAGGCCACGTATCGTTACACCAGCCAGACAGATGGCACCACGCAGGTGCAGCGCAGTACCGATGGCGGCCGCACCTGGGCGGACGCGGGCATGGTCCCTGAGCGTGTGTTGCAGTTGGTGTCCAACCCTATGAACGACACCGTGGTGTTCGCCCGCACCGGCGCCAACCTCTGGCACAGCGAGACCGGTGGCGTCAACTGGGCAAGCGTGGCCTCGCTGCCCGGCCGGCCGCTGGCTCTGGCGATGACCGGCCATTCCGACCCATCGGGCCTGCTCTTCCTGGGGACCGATACCCAGGGTCTCTATACCAGCCTCAATGGCGGCGAGACCTGGCAGGCGGCCGGCGGCAGGCTGTCTCAGGTGGGGGCAGGCTCGCTCGCGATCAACGCCCTCGCGGTAAGCCCTGGTGATGAGCAGGTCGTCTATGCGACCGCAACGTTCAGCATGGCTACTCCCCAAGGGCTGCACAGCATTCAGCTTGCGTTCATCAGTGTTGACGACGGCCGCCATTGGTTTGAAATGACGCCGGCACAACATCTTGACCAATCCATCGCGCAAATGACCCCGCTCGTTGGCCCGCTGCTCGCCGTCCTGATTCCAACCCCTCACGGAACTCAGGTGGTTGGTTTGGACGTAGGCCTCGCGTTCGCGACCGGGCTGTCTGACCCCGACCCCGGCATGCGTGCCGCGACCGCTCGCGCCATAGGCTTCTCTCATGATCGCGCGCTGCTGCCTATCCTCCTGCTGGACCTGCGCGATCCTGACCTGCTTGCCGGCGATCAGGTGGCTGAGGCCATCGGCCGGTTAGGCGATGCAAGCGCCGTGCCCTTGCTCATGCCTGCCCTGTCTGATACCGACGAGATCATCCGCGCCCGCGCGGCCACGGCCCTGGGCTGGCTGCATGCTGAAGAAGCGATCCCGTCATTGAGCGCCATGCTGCGACACGATGGGCCCTGGGCCAGCCGGCACGCGGCCGAGGCGTTGGCAACCATCGGGACCCCTGCGGCGATGGCCGGCCTGACGGCGCCGCTTGCCGACCAACCGATGACGCCGGCGCGTCACGCGGCGATGGGTGCCCTTGAGAGGGCCGGCCAACCCGCCGTGGCCGCAGTGGTGGCCGCCCTGAATGATTCGAGCGCCGTGGTGCGCACGAATGCCGCAGAAATGCTCGGTTGGCTGAAACCTGCGAGCGCTGTGGCCGATCTGGCCCGCCTGCTCTCGGACCCGGATCCCGCGGTGCAGGCCCAGGCCGCTTGGGCTTTGGGTGAAATCAATACCGAGCCAGCACGCCTGGCGCTCAATCCGGCGCCGGTTGCACTGCTGGTCGCACCAGTCCTGCCGGCCGTGTTGCCCCGTGCCATTGCCGATGTCCCGGCCGACACCTGGACCCTGACGGCGATGGTAGCCTTGTTGGTGCTCGGGCTGCTCGCCATCGTACTGATTTGGAAGGGACCGCGGCCGACATCGCACCTTGGGCATACGTGATCTGCCGTAATGACTTGAACTGGCGGAACTGCTACAGGGAATGTTGAACGCCGAATTATGGAGCATAGGGATGTGCAAAGGTCAAGGCGCCTGGGGGAAATGGTGAAAACTGAGTGGTCATCTACGAAGCCACGGTCCATGCCGAGAACGACCCATTGGCCGTGGCTGGTGGCCGCAATTCTTGTGCTTGCCGGCGTGGTGGTACGAGAGACCGTCGTGCGCGCAAGCAGCGCCACGTCGAGTGCAGCCATGGCGCAGGAAATCAACACAGCGTCGGCTCGGCTGACGCTGCGCGATGGCATTGCCGGGTATGAACTCGATTACCCGGCCGGCTGGCGGGTGGAAGCGGACGAAGGCTGGCTGACGACCCTCTACTCCTACCCGGCCACGACTGAGGTGGGCACGGTGCAGGCACCGCAGAGCAAAATCGAGATTGTGCCCGTACCCGACGTTTCCGCAGAAGGTCGCGCCGGCGTGACCATCCTGGCGCATTTGGCCGCACAGTTGATGCAGGCGCACGAGGGCGCGCCCCCCGCCTTGCGTCAAACAGCCATTAATGGCGTGCCCGCGGTGCGCGCCGACATCGTCACCTTCAGCGGCGAGCCAGCGCGCGTCATCCTGATCGTCCTGGACGGACAGGCCCTGCAATTCGTCGGCTACGGCGATTTGGATGCCTTTAGCGACATTATGTCAACATTAAGACAGGCGCACCCCGTGGTATAGGAGGAAAAACGTATGTCGAACACCGAACAGAAGCTCAAGGACACGGCACACGACGTGAGGAACGCCGTCAAGGACACGGCACACGACGTGAAGAACGCTGTCAAGGACACTGCGCACGACCTGAAGAACGCTGTCAAGGACGCGGCGCACGACGCCAAGGCCAAGGTCCGGGATGCAGACACGGCGCACGATGCCGAAGACAAGGTCCAGGATGCGGGCATGGCGCGCAACGTGAAGTACGCGGTTCAGGACGCGGCGCACGACGCCAAGATCGCCGCCCAGGATGTGGCGCACGACGCCAAGATCGCCGTCAAGGATGCGGCGCATGATACGAAGAGCAGAGTCCAGGATGCGACGGATGATGCATCAAGGTACATTGTCACCAGCGTCCTGTTGACCTTCCTCGGCGCAGTGGTCTTAATTGCGCTCCTGCGCTTGATATCCGGCCGCAGGCGTTAGCCAGGGCGCGGACTCTAGCGCGAATCGGGCTGCGGGACATCGCCAAACGGTGTCTGCGGCATGGCAAATCGAAGTTTTCACAAAGGAGGTGTTCCAATGTTATGGACGATTGTAGTGATTCTCGTGGTTCTGTGGCTACTAGGTCTGGTAGCCAACATCGGCGGTGGGCTGATTCACATTCTGTTAGTGGTCGCCCTGGTCGTCATGGCGGTGAATCTGTTGCAGGGCCGCCGCGCATTAGGGTAAACATGAAAAGTGACTGTCCTGTCTGTCCTTTCGAGCAGACAGAACAGTCATCACGTCAGGAGCAACCATGAGCGATGAAACCAGGATCCAGGGCATGGGCGCGATCCCTCACGCAGGGGGGGTCGCCTTTCGCGTCTGGGCCCCTTATGCGCAGCAGGTCGCCGTCATCGGATCATTCAACGAATGGGACGGTGGCAAACACCCCATGCAGGCCGAGGAGAACGGCTCCTGGTACGCCAACGTAGCCGGGGCGCATGTCGGCGATCAGTATAAGTTCCTGCTGACCACCATGCAGGGCGAGTTCAAGCGCATTGACCCATATGCCCGCGAGGTAACCAATTCGGTCGGCAACGCCATCGTCCACGACCCGAGCTTCGACTGGGCGGGGGACGACTTTCAGCTCGCCCCCTGGAACGAGCTCGTCGTCTACGAGCTGCATGTCGGCACATTCAACGAGGTAGACGACAATGTCCCCGGCAAGTTTGCCACGGTGTCGGCCCGGCTGGAGCATCTGAGAAAGCTCGGCGTCAACGCAATCCAGATCATGCCGATCGCCCAGTTCGCAGGAGAACGGTCGTGGGGTTACAACCCTTCGCACATCTTTTCGGTGGAGACCGATTACGGCGGCCCCCTGGGGTTCAAGCGGTTCATCAAGCGCGCCCACGAGAACGGCATTGCGGTGATCCTCGACGTCGTTTACAACCACTTTGGCCCAAGCGACCTCGACCTTTGGCAGTTCGACGGCTGGTCCGAGAATGGTCGCGGCGGCATCTACTTTTACAACGATGACCGGGCGCGCACACCCTGGGGCGATACCCGGCCCGATTACGGACGCGGCGAGGTGCGCCAATTTATCCTCGATAACGCCAGCATGTGGCTCGACGAATACCACGTGGACGGCCTCCGTTTCGATGGCACGGTCTACATTCGCACCCCGCATGGCCCCGGCAGTGCGGATCTGCCCGATGGCTGGAGTCTGCTCCAGGCGATCAACACCCTGGTCGAGCAGAAATACCCCGGCCGGATCACCATCGCCGAGGACTTGCAGAATAACAAATGGCTCACCAGGGACGTTGATGCCGGCGGCGCCGGGTTCGGCTCGCAATGGGATGCCAACTTCGTCCACCCCATCCGCCAGGCGGTGATCACCCCCCAGGATGAGCAACGCTCGCTGGCCGCTATTCGCGATGCGATCTGTTATCGCTACAACGATGACGCATCTGACAGGGTCATCTACAGCGAATCGCACGACGAGGTGGCAAGCGGCCAGGCGCGCGTGCCGCAAGAGATCAACCCGGACGACCCCGAAGGCTGGTACGCGCAGAAGCGTTCGACGCTGGCCGCCGCGCTGGTTTTTACGGCCCCCGGCATCCCCATGCTCTTTCAGGGTCAGGAATTCCTCGAAGGCGGGTGGTTCCGCGACACGGTTCCGCTTGACTGGGACCAGAGCGACGAGTTCCGCGGCATCGTTCGGCTCTATCGCGACCTGATCGGGCTGCGACTCAACCGCGACGGTTTCACGCGCGGCCTTTGCGGGCAGTCTATCCGGGTCTTTCACTTGCACGACGAACGCAAAGTCATCGCCTTCCACCGTTGGGATAAGGGCGGCCCGGCGGATGACGTCGTGATCGTCGCCAACTTTTTCCGCGAGCCACAGGATGGCTACGTCATCGGCTTCCCGGCCGCAGGGATCTGGAAGCTGCGCTTCAACAGCGACTGGCGAGGCTACAGCGAAGCCTTCGGAGATCATTCAAGCGCCGATGTGGTCGCCGAACCGGGCGAGTACGACGGTTTTCCCTGCCACGCGGCGCTTTCGGTTGGCCCCTACAGTGTGCTGATCTTCTCGCAAGGAATGAAGGAATGAAGGAATGAAGGAATGAAGGAATGAAGGAATGAAGGAATGAAGGAATGAAGGAATGAAGGAATGAAGGAATGAAGGAATGAAGGAATGAAGGAATGAAGGAATGAAGGAATGCATTAGTGATAGGAGATTGATTCGATGCACAGCAATGACCAACAGCACCGTGCTCTTCTGCAGAGTATTGCCCACAGGGCAATGATCGAACGCGGGTTACTCCCCGACTTTTCGGCCGCGGCGCTGGCCGAACTGGACAAGATTCAAGCGGCCGCAGGGGCAACGAACGCTGAGTCAATTCGTGACCTGACCGATCTCCTGTGGGCATCCATTGACAACGACGACTCGCGCGACCTGGATCAGCTGACAGTCGCTGAGACTCTCCCCGGAGGCAACGTCAAGATTCGTGTGGCCGTGGCTGACGTGGACGCGCTGGTGAAGGACGGCTCGGCCATTGACGAACACGCGCGCCACAACACGACCTCGGTTTATACGGCGGCCGAGATTTTCCCGATGCTGCCTGAGGCGCTTTCTACCGACCTCACCTCCCTGAATTTCGCTGAGGAGCGCCTGGCCGTGGTCGTGGAGATGGTGGTCGGCGCGGACGGCGCTCTGCTGGGATCGGATATCTATCGGGCGCGCGTCCGCAATCACGCGAAGCTGGCCTACCACAGCGTGGCGGCCTGGCTGGAGGGGAACGGCGCTCTCCCCGATGGGATTGCGGCCGTCAAGGGCCTGGCGGAGAACTTGCGCGTGCAGGATCGGATCGCCCAGAGCCTGAAGAATCTGCGGCATGTCCATGGGGCGCTGAGCCTGGAAACCATCGAGGCGAAACCGGTCTTCGATGGCGACCGTATCCGTGACCTTGAAGTAGACGAGAAGAACCGCGCCAAGGAGCTCATCGAGGATTTCATGATCGCAGCCAACGGCGTGACCGCCCGCTATCTCGCGGCCAAGAAATTCCCTTCGATCCGCCGCGTGGTGCGCACGCCCAAACGTTGGGATCGGATTGTCGAGCTGGCCCGCGAACAAGGAGCCAAGCTGCCCGACACCCCGGATTCGGCAGCGCTGGATAAATTCCTCGTCACGGAGCGAGCTGCCGATCCACAAGGCTTCCCTGACCTCTCCCTCGCGGTGATCAAACTGCTGGGCGCGGGCGAATATGTCGCCGAACGACCCGGCGACACGGCCCCAGGGCACTTTGGTCTCGCGGTTAAGGACTACGCCCATTCCACCGCCCCGAATCGCCGCTATCCCGATCTGATCACGCAGCGCCTGTTGAAGGCCGCCATCGCGGGCCGAGCGGCGCCCTATAGCTATGCTGAACTGGACGTCCTGGCCAAACATTTCACCGCAGAAGAGGACGCCGCTAACAAGGTCGAACGGCAGGTCAGCAAATCCGCCGCGGCGCTCCTCCTCGAATCGAGGATCGGCGAACAGTTCAATGCGATTGCCACAGGCGCTTCCGACAAGGGCACCTGGGTCAGGCTGCTCACCGTCCCTGTCGAAGGAAAGGTGATGAGCGGGTTCGAGGGCGTGGATGTCGGCGACCGGATTCGCGTGCAACTGGTTGATGTGGACGTTGAGCGCGGCTTTATTGATTTCAGGAAAGTCGGTTCATCAAGACGTTGATGATGAAGTGTGGGCCCCTTGTTGGGGGTGCAGAGTTGGCTGTGAAAGGGAGGTAGCGCTCGTGGATTTGCCGACATTCAGACGTATTCCGAGACATGTGGCGTTCATACCCGATGGCAACCGCAGATGGGCACAAAACAGAGGGTTGCGCAAAGAAGAGGGTTACGCCTCCGGTCTGGCGCCAGGGTTCCAGCTCTATGACATTTGCCGAGCCCTCGGAATCGAGGAGTTGACCGTCTACGGGTTCACAAGCGACAACACAAAGCGGCCTCCCGAACAGACGGCCGCGTTTCGGCAGGCGTGCGTGGATGCTGTAGCCGGGCTTTCTAAGCTGGACGCTTCGCTACTGGTGGTGGGAAATGATGACTCGCCGCTCTTCCCTCCCGAGCTGAAGCCCTACAGGACCCGGCAGGGACTCGGCGACGGCACGCTAAAGGTCAATTTCCTGGTGAACTACGATTGGCGCTGGGATCTGAGCGAGGCTGCGACAAAAATGAGCGCCGCCACCGGCGGCAAGCGAAAGTCATTTACGGAATGCATCGGTTCGGCGGAAGTATCAAGAATTGACCTTGTGGTGCGCTGGGGAGGCCGCAGGCGGTTGAGCGGTCTGTTGCCCGTGCAGGCAGTATACGCAGATTTCTACATCATAGATGACTTCTGGCCGGACTTCAAACCGGAGCACTTCTTCGATGCATTGCGTTGGTATGAGTCGCAGGATGTCACGCTGGGAGGATAGTTTCAATGAGAATCCAAGACCGGGGAAGGGTGATATTACCAGCCGTTATCAATTCACGCATGTCGCGTCCGATCAAGGCGAACTGGTCGCGCACAACGTGTTTGCCCAGGAGCCGCAAGCGTTCGACGATCGCGTCATCCCCTGGGTGACATTCACCGATCCCGAACTCGCCCGGGTCGGCTTGTCGGAGGCAGACTTGGTAGAGGCCAAGATCGAATACCGCGTGGGGCGCGTGCAATTCAACAAACTCGATCGCGCGATCACCAACAATCAGACCTTCGGCAGCGTGAAACTCCTGGCGGATGCGGATGGCAAGCTGCTCGGCGGGCATATCCTCGGCGCGAACGCGGGCGATCTGATTGCGCCCGTAATCTACGCGATGCGCTTTGGCCTGACGGTTAAGATGCTCGCTACCGCGATGCTGCCGTATCCGACGATGGCGGAAGCGGTGCGCTGGGCGGCCGCTCAATTCTGAGGGTTGTTCCTTATGTCCTTTGTCCAAGTAGAGTAAACGGAGGAAAATTCTATGTTCCCGATCGGTGATGATAATAGCGCTCGCAGGACTTTTCCGGTGGTCACTTACGTTTTGATCGCCCTGAACGTCCTGTTCTTCTTCGTGGAGCTGAGCGGGGGCGATCCCTTTATCGAGAAGTGGGCTTTCGTACCGGCTCGCTTCCTTGCCGATCCCGGCGCCGGTCTCCTGACCCTCTTCACGGCCATGTTCATGCACGCCGGGTGGGTTCACCTGGCAGGCAACATGCTTTACTTGTGGATCTTCGGCGATAATGTCGAAGACCGCTTCGGGCACCTCAAGTTCATCATTTTCTACCTGCTCTGTGGGCTTGCGGCAACGTTTGCCCAATTGGCGTTTAGCGCCGGATCAAACGTGCCGAATTTGGGCGCCTCGGGAGCGATTGCGGGCGTGCTCGGCGCTTATCTCATCCTCTTCCCGCAGGGAAAAGTGAGGGTGTTGATGGGCAATCGCGTGATGCCAATGCCCGCGCTGATCGTCATTGGGCTGTGGATCGTGCTGCAGTTTTTTAGCGGCATCGGTTCTATTTCTAATACGGCAGATACGGGCGGCGTGGCTTACATGGCGCACATCGGCGGATTTGTCGCAGGGCTTGTGTTGACATTCTTGTTTCGGTCGAAAAATGCAATTGCCTGATAAGTCCAGGCGTATCTCAGACATTCACAAAAGGTAGGGAAAGCATGGCACTCTATCCGTCTTCACAACCGTATCAATGGACATTTCGCCGCGTCATGTGGGCGACTCTTGTTCTCGTTTTTGTCGCGCTTGGCTTCTGGCTTCTCTATCGGTTCAACCAGGTCATTTTTATCTTGTTTGTCGCCATCGTGATAGGCACGGTAATCAGGCCGCTTGTAACCTGGTTGCACCGGCGGGGACTCCCCCGGATGGTGGGGGTCATTCTTGTCTACCTGCTGCTGCTCGCCTTGGTCATCAGCTTCATGCTGCTGTTATTCCCGGTGATTGTCGAGCAAGGGACAACGATTGCCGCCGCGGTGCCGGGTTACTACCAAAGCCTGCGTGAGTGGATGGTTCATTATCCGAATCAATTGATCGTGCGCCTCAGTGAGTTCCTGCCGGCGACCCTACCAAGCCTGGCGCCGACACAACAAACGGGACAGCAAATGCTGGCTTCGGCAGGGCAAGCGTTCGGTTATGTGGCATCGGCGGCCAAAGCCATTTTTACCGCCATCGTCATTCTGCTGTTGGCCTTTCACTGGACGCTCGATGGGCCGCGAACCATTCAGTCCTTGTTGCTGCTGGTTCCAAAGGGCCAACGCAAGAGCACTAGCGAACTGATCTCGGCCATGGAAACTAAGGTTGGTTTCTTCATGGCCGGACAAGGCGTCCTTTGCCTGGTCATTGGCATCATGGCGCTGGTTGCCTATCTGCTCATCGGCTTGCCCAATGCCCTGGTGCTGGCGCTGGCGGCGGGCGTGCTGGAGGCCGTACCGATGGTTGGGCCGCTGCTTGGCGCCATTCCTGCGGCCGTCATTGCCCTATCCATCTCGCCTTCCAAGTTGATCTGGGTGATCGTCGCCACGATGATTATTCAGCAGCTTGAAAACAGCGTGCTGGTGCCGCGCGTCATGCGCAGGGCAGTGGGAGTTAATCCATTCGTCTCCTTGCTGGCGTTCTTTGCCTTTAGCTCGCTACTCGGCATTGCCGGCGCGCTCATGGCGATTCCCATGGCCGCCATTCTGCAGCTCTTACTCGAGCGTTTCGTCTTCCATTCAGCAGCGATGGAGCCGGAGGTCTCTCCTGGCCGCGATTATGCCAGCCGGCTGCGCTATGAAGCGCAAGACCTGGCCCAAGACCTGCGCAAGCAGGCGCGGCTCAAGAAAAGAGGCTCGGACCTCAGGGTCAAGCAGATTGACCAGGTGATGGATGAGATCGAGACCATTACGACCGACCTTGACGCGCTGCTGGCGCAGGTCCGACCTTCAGGTGCATCATGACGAAACAAGTGGTAGGATTCGGCGCGGCCGTTATGACGACCCTGCTGGCGCTGGTGGTGCTGTGGCAGTTCCGTATTGTCGTCGTTTACGTGTTGATCTCGCTAACGCTTGCGGCCGCGGCGCGCCCATTGGTTCAGCGCCTGGTCGGGCGAGGCTTTGTGGTGCGCGTGGCCTGGATTCTACTGGTCCTGGTGGCCCTGGGCAGTTTCGGCTTCTTGCTCTTCCTGACCGGTGAGGCCGCGATCAATGAGATTCAACTGTTGGCTCGTACGGTGTCGGTGCAGGATGAGTGGAAGCTGCCGGTCTGGCTGGAGGGCAGCTCGTTCCAACTGGCGCTGGCGGGGCAGTTGCCACCGCCAAGTACGCTCTTCGAAGCGGTGACCGGCAGCCAGGGGCAGCTCGTGCTGCCGGCCCTGTTTGGCTTCACGCAGGGCATTGGCGGCATCGTAAGCGGCGTACTCGTCATTCTGTTCTTGAGCATCTATTGGATGATCAATCAGATTCATTTTGAACGACTCTGGCTCTCGTTGCTGCCGTCTGGCCAGCGCAAAGAGGCGCGTGGTGTTTGGCGGACCATCGAGCCTGACATCGGCGCTTACCTGCGCGGCGAGGTCGTCCAGAGTCTCCTGGCGGGACTGCTGTTAGCCTTTGGTTTCTGGCTGCTCGGATCCCCATACCCAGTGCTCTTGGCGCTGGCTGGCGCTCTGGTCTGCCTGATACCCGTGGTTGGAGTAACCCTGGCGGTCATCACGGTACTTTTGGTCGGGCTGTTGACCAGTGTGCAGCTCAGTCTGTTTACGGCTCTCTATGCGCTCGTCGTCTTGACTGCCCTGGGCGCATGGGTCAAGCCGCGGCTTTTCAACCACCGATGGGATAATCCCATTTTAACCGTTGTTCTGCTCATTGCCCTGGCAGACGCTTTCGGCCTTGTCGGCATCATCGTCGCGCCCCCATTATCCGTGGTCTGCCAAATCTTGTGGAGCCGCCTGGTCAGCCGCCGCGCGGTTTCTGGGGCGGCGGCCCAGGTTTCAGACCTCAAAGAGCGGCAAGAACGCCTATGGGCTACGATAAGGGCCATGGAAGGGCCGTCTCTGCCCTTGGTGACCAGCAGCATGGAGCGGCTTACCCAACTGATGGTGAAAGCCGAACCGATTCTGCAAGCGGCTCTGCCGGCTGAACCGTCCAAGCTGTTATTACCCGTTGCGCCTCAGCCCGAACAGGGAGCGTAAAATGGCCGCACTCAAAATGCCCAGAGAATTCACACTGCTTTGGCAGCGGGTCATCCGCCGCGCGCACCAGTTTGATCAGCGGACGAACGGCTGGTTAGGGATGTTGGCGGGCGCAGCCGGGGAAGCCTTGAAGCCTGACTCGGCGGTTACGGCCGCGGCGATTGCCTACTTTGCCCTTTTCTCCCTGTTTCCCCTCACCCTCCTGAGCATTTCTATTGCCAGCTTCACCCTGGGCCCGTTGATGGACCAGCATCTCGTCGTACAAAAACTCGAGTTCATTACACCTGCCCTCGGCCAGTTGGTAGGCCCCAATATTGACGAGATCGTTCGGGCGCGCGGGCCAGTGACCAGCGTCGCGCTCGTTGGCTTGATCTGGTCTGCCTCGACCGTTTTTTACACGCTTACCCAAACCTTGAATGGAATTTGGGGCAATAAACAAAGTCGGCCTATTTGGAAGCGGCGCGGTCTGGCCATCCTGTTTGTCCTCGCCTTCGTTGGCCCGGCTCTCTTCCTGGCTTCGTTTGCCAGCAGCCTGCTTGCCAACTTCCGCGCCTGGTTGCCTGACTCCATCATTCCGATCGGTGGCAGTATCAGTTTGGTATTGGCTATCTCGCTCGATGTGGCCTTATTCATGGTGCTCTACATCATGCTCCCGCATGCAGCTTCGACCTGGCGCGAGATTTTACCCGGCGCGATCGGGGCCGGCCTGCTCTGGGAACTGGCCAAGAAAACCTTCTTGTTCTTTGTTTCCACCTACATCTCCGTTTCGAACCTGGTTTATGGTTCGGTGGCAGCCATTGTCGCGATCCTGACGTGGGCCTACCTGAGCGGCGTTATCTTTCTCTTTGGCGCTTACTTGAGCGTCTCCTATTACCAGCGGAGGCAGCAACAACATGAAAGAAGTTCATGACCAGAGACCTCGCTCCACGGGTAAACGCCGCATGAGGGTCATGCTGATCTTCAATCCCAGTGCGGGGGCAACCCGAGGATCGCCTATCGAGCTCGTGGATGTAATCCACGAGATGCAGACCTGGAAGCTCGTGCCGGATACCTTCCTGGTCGAAGCCGGCTGCGACCTGCCAGGAGCGATTCAGGATGCCCTCGGTCGGGGGATCCGCCTCTTCGTGGTCTGCGGCGGTGATGGCACCATTTCCGCCGCGGCCAGAACCCTGGCCGGTACACGCGGCGCCCTGGGGATCATCCCCAGCGGCACGCAAAACAACACAGCCCTCAGCCTGGGCATCCCGACCGATCTACCGGCCGCCATCGCCATCCTGCGCACGGGCCGCCGCATCAAAGTGGACGTTGGCATGGCCGCGTGCGGCAACATGAACACGCCTTTCCTGGAAGTTTGTTCGGTGGGGCTGGTTTCGACGCTCTTCCCCTCGGCCGACGATGTCCAACACGGCAATCTGGCGCGGGCCCGCGATTTCCTGACCACACTGGTCAGTTCCCCGCCAGCCGAGATACGCCTGGTGCTGGACAACAAGCAAGAAGTCCGCAATCTGGGCCACGTGGTCCTGGTCTCCAACATGCCTTTTATCGGCCTCCATTATCAGGTTGGCTCTGCAGCCTCGTTCAATGACGGCTTGTTGGATGTGCTCTTCTTTGCCGACCTATCCAAGCTGGACCTGCTGAGCTATGCTTTCCAGGGGGTGGGCGCCGGTAAGCCGGAAGACCCACGCATCGAGCACTACCACGTGCGCCGGGTGGATATTGACACCCAGCCTGCCATGCCGATCATGGCGGATGGGAACGCGCTAGGAGAAGGGCGGGTGCGGATCGAAGTGCGGCGACGCGTTCTGGCTGTGATGGTCGGCCAGCCGGCGCCCGGCCCCAGCGAGAGTGAGGCACAGACGCATGCCGCCGCCGGATGACATGCGCTTACCTGGAGATCAGAATCCTGGCGCCTGGCGGCGCCTGACCCTTTGGGTGAGTCTTAATCGCCCGCTTGCCTGGCTGGTCGCCCTCACAGCCGGCCTGCTGCTGTTCCTGGCATGGCTGCCTGCCTACGTGCGGATGTTTTTTTGGCACCGCCTGCAGGCCCAGCCCATCCTGGCAAGTATGATCGTGGGCTTTAGCTTGCTGACACTCTCGCTGCTGTGGTCCACCGGCCAGCGTATGGACGCCTGGACTTTCCTGTTCTTCAATGTGCGTGGGCGCCACCCGCCCTGGCTCGATACGTTGATGTGGAGCTTCACCCAGATCGGCAACGGCATGGTCGCCACGGCGCTTGCCTTGGTCCTGTACTTTGCCGGGGATCGTCTGCTGGCTTACGAGCTTATCTTGGGCACGTTGACGTTGTGGTTGGTGGTCGAACTGGTGAAACTGCTGGTGCGCCGGAGACGACCTTTCATCCGGCTGTCCCAGGCGCGCATCGTCGGCCGGCGGGCCGGCGGCCGTTCATTCCCGAGCGGGCATACCAGCCAGGCCTTTTTCATAGCGACGCTCGTGGCCGGGTACCTCCACGCGGGCGTTTGGGCGGTGTGCCTGCTCTACGCGAGCGCGTTGCTGGTGGGCATCACGCGCATGTACGTGGGGGCGCACTACCCACGGGACGTGCTGGCGGGAGCCATCCTGGGCAGCGCCTGGGGTCTGCTGGGGGGGATCATCGGTGGGTATGCCTTGTGAGGCAGGAGATACAACGAACATCATACAACAAAAGGCATAGGGCCGCTCAAAAGAACGGCCTTTTTGCTACAAAAAACCTGGCGTTTGCGCTGATGACAGGACGGCGCGCTGGTGCTATGCTATGTATGGAAGAGATGATGACGAATAATCGTTCGTTTTACCGAGGAGGTATCAATCATGCTTAAGCCCATTCGTTTGGCAGCGGTCCTGTTCATGGGGATCGCGCTTCTGACGGCAACGGGCAGCCCCTTGTCTCAGATGGCCACGGCTTCGCGCCCGTCGGGTACCTCTCCGATACTCGTTGAGGCGGAAAGTTACTCAGTTCTGGGTTACTCGACAGTAACCAGTACTGGCCCGACCACTGTGACCGGAGACCTGGGTGTCTATCCAGGCTCCGCAGTCACTGGCTTCCCTCCGGGAATCGTCGGCCCTCCCGGCGTGCTCCACGCCGCTGATGGGCACGCGGCTGCGGCTCAGATTGACAACAGCGCTGCATTCGGCTTTCTCGACCAGCCTTGCGATTTCACCTACCCGGACGGGCAGGACCTAACGCCACTCTCTCCTCTCGTACCGGGTGTCTACTGCGCCATCGGCTCCTTCGCGCTGACTGGAAATCTAACCCTCACGGGGTCATCTGGCGTCTGGATTTTCAAATCTGATTCAACGCTTATTACATCGTCCGGTTCATCTGTTACCGGCGGCGACCCATGTAACGTGTGGTGGAGGGTCGGCAGTTCCGCCACGCTTGGTACGGCCTCTGAGTTCAGAGGAAATATCCTCGCCTTCGCGTCCATCACGCTGACGAGCGGCGCAAACTTGAACGGTCGAGCCCTGGCGCAAAATGGCGCCGTGACGTTGGATACCAACAACGTCTACCTGAGTTGCCCCGTCGCCCCAACCGCAACCGCGACATCTACGGGTACGCCCACGGCGACTTCTACGGATACGCCCACGGCGACCGCGACGGAGACCCGCACGCCCACCGCAACGGCGACCCGCACGCCCACCGCAACGGCGACCCGCACGCCCACCGCAACGGCGACCCGCACGCCCACCGCAACGGCGACCCGCACGCCCACGCCTACGCCAACAGCGACGGCAACTTCTACGAGCACCCCAACCCCGACCAACACACCGCCACCGACGGCGGTGGAACTGCTCTACTTCATGGTAACCTGGAATGGACAGACTGTTTTGCTGAATTGGGCGACAGCAGAGGAAATTGACAACTATGGCTTCAACCTGTACCGCGCGCCAGTAGACGACTTCTCGCTGGCCCAATTGATCCACTTCGAGCCGTCGGCCATCCAGGGCGGTACTGGTTCCGGCGCGACCTATCGTTATCTCGACATGCCTCCGGTTCAAGGCACATGGTGGTACTGGCTGGCCGACATTGATACCCAGGGCATCCAGACGGTCTACAATCCATCCGTCGCCATCGCCGTGCAGTTCCAGACCCAGATCTATCTACCATGGATGGGGAAACGTTAGCCAGCCATGTTTCGCCTGAAGGAGGATTCCATGAACCGCCATACGTTTATCTACCTTTTCATTAGCCTGTTCGTTGGCCTGACAACAGTTTCGCTGGTCTTCGGCACCCTGCCGCTCGCCATAGCCGACACCTCGATGGCGCCTGTCGGCCTGACCGAAACCTTTACGCCAACGAACACGCCGATCACGCCGACGAACACGCCAACTCTGGCGCCGACGAACACGCCAACTCTGGCGCCGACGAACACGCCAACTCTGGCGCCGACGAACACGCCAACTCTGGCGCCAACAAACACGCCGACACTGGCGCCAACAAACACGCCGACGCCGACGAACACACCGACGCCGACGAATACGCCGATCACCCCAGCGCCGACGAACACGCCAATCACCCCAGCGCCGACGGGCACGCCCATCACTGCGCCAACGGCCACACCGACGGTATTCGTTGGTTTGCCGATCACCGGCGCGGCTGCTCCCCAGGGCGGAGCTTCTCCCTGGATCCTGGTGTTGATGGCTTTGGCCGTCGGCAGCCTCGGCGTCGTGGCATTTGGCTTGAACAACCGAGCGCACCGCCCCACGCGGCGATAGGATCGTACCAGGCATGTTCCGCATCCGCCGGTGGGTCGTCACCCTGCTGGTTTTCGTACTGGCGTTTGGAGGGGCGGATGGCTTGGCAAGCGCCTTGCCGCCTTCTCTCCATCCCCCGCACGCCTCCCCCGTGGTGGGCGCCCTGGCGGACGGACTGAGCCTGGAATGGCGCGCGGCGCTGCCTGACCTCAGCCGCCGCGCCGACGGGACCGTGGCCGTCAACATCCCCGGTTATGCCCAAACCGATACGCCCGGCGTGCCGCTGTTGCCGTTGACGTCTGCACTGGTGGCCCTGCCGCCGGGCGCGCACCCCACGTTAGAAATCGGCCGGGTAGAAGCAACCGATCTGCTTCTGCCCGGCCTTTTGGCGCTTGCGCCGCGTCCGGCAGGCGTTCAACGCGATGCGGAAGGCCATGTCATCGGCGGTGCTTTTGCCGCAAGCACAGATACCCCTTGTCTCGCAGCGATAGGATGCCCGGAGAAATTTGATCCGCCTGTGACGCTGACCCTGCTTGGAACGTTGCGCGGCGTGTCTCTCGCCCGGCTCTCGTTCCTTCCGGTGCGCCCCATGGCTAACCAACTGCGCGTCACCACGCACATTCACGTTGTGCTGAGATTCAATGCCGGCGAGACGTCGTGGCCGCACCCTCCCGGCCCCGCGCCGGTGGATCCGCTCCTGACGGTCTTGAAACGCCTGGTGATCAATCCAGAGCAAGTCCAGCCTTCCCCATTACCTTCCGCCCCTGCCCTGACCCCACGGCAAACCGGGTCGCCACGTGCCACCCTTACCGTGGCACAGCCCGGACTCGTCGCCATTTCCTACGCCAGCCTGGCCGCGATCGGTTTTCCCCTCGCCGGCCTTGACCCGCAGTTTCTACACCTCACCCGCGCCGGGACCGAAATCGCGATGCAATGGGACGGCAATGGGAATTCGGCTGCCCCCTCGTTTCAAGCGGGTGAACGCCTGCTGTTCTATGCTGACCCCCGCTTCAGCCGGTGGACGAACACCGATGTGTACTACCTCACCGTCGGCGATCAACCTGGTCTGCGCATGACGAGCCGCCCGGCCAATCCCGCGCCTCAACCCGCCGGAACCGCCTGGCTCACGGGGACGGTCGAAATCAACGCCCTCTATACTCCGACCTGTTATTGCGGGCGCCTGCCGCCGGGGCGCGACGGCGATCGCTGGACCTGGGACGATGTGCGCCAGCCGGATCGCGCACACCCCGCCTATTCCTTCGGCGCGTTCCCCGCCCTGGATGCAACTCAGCCCGCGACCATCACACTCTGGCTCATTAGTTACACCGACCTCCCCAACCTCGCACCCGATCACCGCGTCGATGTTTCTCTCAACGGGTTCGGCTTGGGCCGCATCGAATGGGATGGTCGGCAAGCCATCACGGCCACTCTTCCTGTGGCGCCGGGCGTGCTGGTCGCGGCCAATAACGTCCTCAGCCTGCGTCTGCCCGGGGTGGGCAGCATCGTCGAAGGAATGTGGCTCGATGGGTTTGCGCTGCGCTACGCACGGGGCAATGTCCCCGCCGGATCATCGGTTCTCTTCACGGGGGATGGCGAGCCGCACACGTACAGCCTGGGCCTGACCTCGACGGTTGGCCTGCGCGGCTACGATGTGACGGTCCCGAACAATCCTATCAGCCTCGTCGGGATCGTCCCTGCTCGCATCACAGTGACCGATCCCGTCAGCGGCGGCGCCCATCGCTACCTGCTGACCTCGGCCGTCGTGATTCAACCGCCCGCAGACATGCGCCTCGCCACAGAATTGCAGCCGCTGAGCGGGGCCGACACCCTGATCCTTTCCCCCTCCCCCTTCATACCGGCATTGACCGATTTGATCGCGCTGCGGCAGAGCCAGGGTTTGCTAGTGGCCGTCGAAAACCTGCAGGCGATTTACGACGCGTTCGACGGCCGCCCCACGCCTCAGGCGATTCACGCCTACCTGCAAAACGCCTACATGACGTGGAATCCGCGGCCGGCGTACGTTTTGCTGGTGGGCGACGGATCGTACGACCCCAAACTTTACCGCACCGATTCAAAAGAGTCGTTCCTGCCGCCTTACCTGGCCGACGTGGATCCGTGGATGGGCGAGACCGCGGCCGACAATCGGTATGCACTGCTCGATGGCGGCGCGCAAGGCGGCGGCGACATTCTGCCTGATCTGCTCGTGGGCCGTCTGCCGGTCAACACGATTGCGGAGACACACATCGTCGTGGACAAGATCGTGCGTTACGAAACCTCTCCATTCCCCGGCGCATGGAACAGCAACGTCGTCTTCGTCGCTGACGACGCGGACGACGCCGGGGACTTTGCCGCCGATGCCGATCGGTTGGCCGCGGCCTTCATTCAAGCGCCATTCACCCCCCGCCCGATTTACTATGCCCCGCCAACCACGACCGTTACCGACACGCGTCAGGCCATCCTCACGCGTTGGAACGCGGGCGCGGGGCTGATCTTGTACAGCGGCCACTCGTCGGTGCGCCAGTGGGCCGCCGAGCGCCTTTTTCACCGCGACGATGTCGCCGCGCTGCACAACGCCAGCCAATTGCCCGTCGTCCTGGAAATGACCTGTTTCACCGGACTGTTTCACGAGCCAAGCGGCACGACGCTGGATGAAACCCTGCTGCGCGCGGCGGCGGGCGGCGCGGTTGCTGTCTGGGGGGCGACCGGTTTGGGCGTCGCCACCGGCCACCAGCCATTAGCACAAGGTTTCCTGGCCTCAACCTTTCAACGCCATGAAGGGACCATCGGCGCGGGAACACTCGCTGGCAAGCTGAATTTGGTGGCGAGCGGGTCCGGCGCGCTTGACCTGGTGGACACCTTCACCCTGCTGGGCGACCCAGCCACGAACCTGAACCTGACTCTCGTCCCCTGGACCCACAACGCCTATTTCCCGGTCATCCAACTCACTCTGGTCCCCCGGATCAACCATGTCTATTTTCCGGTCATCTATGCTGCAAGCGGAAATAGATTTCACTTTTCCGCCTAAGGAAAAAGGCACGATTCGTGCCCGCTTGCAGCACAGATGGCTCTGGTCCTCCGGATCAACCATCTGATTGTCAAATATCGTACATCAAAAGTCGCACGGGTCGCCCTTTGGGCGACTCTTTTGCTACGAAAAACGTGGCGCTTGCGCTGACGACAGGGCGGCGCCCCTCTGTTATGCTATGACGGAAGGAAGAGCGATCCCCCCAGGTTGTTGACGGCGGGAGCCGTCGCTCAGTTGTTGACGGAGATAACCGTCTCTCAAGAAAAGGAAGGGTAGAACCATGGGTATTCTCGCATGGATCGTCGTTGGGTTGATCGCTGGCTGGTTGGCCAGCAGAGTGATGAAGGGTCGCGGCTCCGGCTTGGTCGGCGATCTGGTCCTGGGTGTCGTGGGCGCCCTGTTGGGCGGCCTCTTGGCCTCGACGCTGCTCAAGATGCCGAATGCCGTGAACGGCATCAACGTCACCAGTATCCTCGTCGCCTTCATCGGCGCGATGATCGTGATCGCCATCCTGCGGGCCTTTTCAGGTCGCCGCAGGCTGTTTTAAGGAACGAGAATTTTTAATTGTCTGGTTTAACGGCCCACGGGGTGGCTATGTTCGGACACTTATTTAGTTCTCGTTTCTAAGTTTAACATTCGGATTGAACTGGGGAGGTTGAAACATGGCGCGCTACGAATTCGTGAAGGGTTTGCCTGTCATCACGATGGCAGAGGGCAAACAAGTTGGTAAGGTTGACGACCTGGTCGTTGACGCTGAGCGCAAGGCGGTGAGATGGCTGCGCATTCGCAGCGGTGGGATGGGGATGCTGGGTGGCGAGCGGCTGTGGGTATCGGCCGACGCCGTGCATGGCGTAGGTGATGATGCCATTACGATCAATACAGAAGCCGACGCCCGAACTCCCGCCGACGCGCCCGAAGCCCTCGCTTTGGTCAAAGCCAAGCGCGGGGTCATTGGCAACGAAGTGATGACTGAGAACGGGGAGCGCTTGGGCGAAGTGCGTGATTATGAATTCGACCCGGTGACTTTCGCCTTGACCTCCATCTCTGTCCCGCCAGGCATGAACGTCGTTGGCGAGATTCTGACGATCCCAGGCGATAAGATGCTCTCCATCGGGGAAGATGTGCTCGTTGTCGCCGCCGACTCGGTGAAGCGCTTGCAGGGGGCGGCAGACCTCGTGAACCTGCCGGTCGCCTGAGCGCAGACGGACGTATGCAAGCGCGCCGTGCCAGGGCAGGCGAGTAAAGAAGATGATACGATGGCAAAAAAAACCGTTCAATTGATAGAAGAATCAAGCGTTCGCGTCTTGATTGTTGATGACCATGCCATCGTGCGCAAGGGCATCCGCGCCCTGCTCTCTGAAGCCGGTGGCTTCGAGGTGGTGGCTGAAGCGGACAATGGCCAGGCCGCCGTGCTGCGTGCGCAGGAGAGCCAGCCTGACGTCATCCTGATGGACCTGCTGATGCCTGGCATGGACGGCATCGAGGCGACGCGTCAAATCATCAGCCGTCAGCCACAGACGCGCATCCTCGTGCTGACCAGCTTTGCGGCCGACAACAAGGTTTTCCCCGCGATCAAAGCGGGGGCCTTGGGGTACCTGCTCAAAGACTCCTCTCCCAGCGAACTCATACGGGCCATCCTCCAGGTGCATCACGGCGAGCCATCGCTCCATCCGACCATTGCCCGCAAGTTGTTGCAAGAGATCGCGCGCCCCGCCGAGCTGCAGCCCACGCCCGAAGCGCTCACGGCGCGCGAAGTGATGGTGCTTCAGTTGATTGCCCAGGGGTTGAGCAACCAGGAGATTGCCGATCGAGTCGCAATCAGTGAGTCCACCGTACGTGCCCATGTGAGCCGCATCCTCGCCAAACTGCATCTGGCCAGCCGCACCCAGGCCGCGCTCTATGCGGTGCGGGAAGGGTTGACGGACGCGGGGATGAGGGCCGAGGCGTAGTTGCAGACAAGGTTCTTCGTGGAACCTGTACGCCAAACACCGTACATCAAACGTATCAAGGGCTGCCCTTGGGGGCAATGTTTTTGCTACGAAAAACCTGGCGTTTGCGCTGACGACAGGGTCGCCCCCTTCTGGTATGCTATGAATAGCAGGAAGAGCGATCCGCCAGGTTGTTGGCGGAGATAGCCTTCTCCAATTGGAGGGTACACGATGATAATCGAACGACGTGACGAGCAGGCCGCCGATGTTAGGCCCCTGAATGTAAGCACGAGCGGTTCTGCCCGCACAACGGCGCAGCAGACGGAGACCTTTACCAGCGACCCGTACGCCGTGCGGCGGGAGGGGACACTCCGAGTCCAGAATGGCATTTATCTGCTGTTCGGAATTCTGGAGGGGCTGCTCGCTATCCGCTTCGTCTTGCCTCTACTGGGCGCCAACCCGGCCGCAGGCTTTGCGCAGTTCATCTACAGCGTCACGAAACCGTTCCTCGCCCCGTTCGTGGGATTGTTTGGAACGACGCGCTTTGGGAGCAGCGTGTTCGAGGTGAATCCACTGGTGGCGATCCTCGTCTATGCACTGATCGCGTGGGTGCTCGTTAAAGCGATAGGGCTGGTGATAGGCGACACGCGGCGTGGCGTGCGCACGACATCAAGCCAAATTGACACGCGTGTCAGATAGATCTGTTTGATAAGGTAGTTCACGATTTCACCCATCTGGAGGGATGTATGTCAACCAACACACAGAAAGTTAAGGATGCCGTTAAGGACGTGAAGCACGATGTCAAGGATGCCGCTCACGATGTGAAGGACAAGATCAAGGATGTCGCTCACGATGTGAAGGACAAGATCAAGGATGTCGCTCACGACGTGAAGGACAAGGTCGAAGATGTCGCTCACGACGTCAAGGATGCGGCTCACGACGCGAAGAACAAGGTCAAGGATGCCGCTCACGACGTGAAGAACGACGTCAAGGATGCGGCTCACGACGTGAAGAACGACGCCAAGGATGCGGCTAACGACGCGAAGAGCTGAGGGGCGGCCCTGGGCTGTCCATCTACCATGAAAGATCGTTCTGTAGGCGGCAGAGTCACTGACTCTGCCGCTTATAGAACCAGTACAGATGATGCCTTTGTCAGGCAGATCTGTCTGATTGCAGCTCGCCATTTCACCCATCTGGAGGGATGTATGTTTACCCACATTAAGAATGCCGCTCACGACGTGAAGGACAAAGTCGAGGATGTTGTTCATGACGTGAAGGACAAGGTCGAGGACGTTGTTCAGGACGTGAAGGACAAGGTCGAGGATGTTGTTCAGGACGTGAAGGACAAGGTCCAGGGTGTCACTCATGACGCCAAGCACGACGCCACGGACGCCAAGCACGACGCCACGGATGCCATGCACGACGTGAAAGACAAGGTCGAGGGCGCCGCTCACGACGCCAAGACCAACGTCACGGATGCCGCTCACGACATGAAGGACAAGGCCACGGATGCCGCTCAGGACGTGAAGGACAAGGTCGAGGGCGCCGCTCACGACGCCAAGACCAACGTCACGGATGCCGCTCACGACATGAAGGACAAGGCCACGGATGCCGCTCAGGACATGAAGGACAAGGTCGAGGGCGCCAAGCACGACGTCAAGGATGCCGCACACGACGCCAAGAACGACGTCAAGGATGCCGCACACGACGTGAAGAACGACGTCAAGGATGCCGCTCAGGACGTGAGAAACGACGTCAGGGGTGGCGCTCGCAACGTGAGAAACGACGTCAAGGATGCGGTTCACAACGCGAAACACTGAAGGGCGGCCACGAGATAGCTGTTCTTCTACGATGAAAGACCATTCTACAAGTCTACAAGCGGCAGAGCCACTGGCTCTGCCGCTTGTAGAGCCGGACCAGATGATGCCTGTCGCTCACGGGTGATGGGTAGATAGGGAGTCACGGACGGTGGACGACGCGAAGCGTATCCTTGTCTTGATGGCTGAGGCGGGTTCCGGTCACCGCAGCGCAGCCGAGGCGATTGCAGCAGCCTTACGGGAACTGCACGGCGCACAATGCCTGGTGGAAATCGTCAATCCGTTGGACGATGCCCGCACGCCGGGCTTCTTGCGCGACAGCCAGACAGCCTATGACGAGATCGTACAGCGCATGCCGGAGCTGTACAAGCTCGGCTATGACCTCAGCGACGCGCCCTTGCCCACGGCCGTCATCGAGAGCGCGCTGACGGTCGCCTTGTTTGACGTCATGCGCGATCTGGTCCGCAGCCGCCGGCCGGATGCCATTGTGACCGTCTACCCGGATTATCTCGCGCCGCTGGGCGCGGTGTTCACCCTGGCCGGGCAGCACGTGCCCCTCATCACGGTGGTCACGGACCTGGTGACGGTACACCGCATGTGGTTCAACGACAGCAGTGATCTCTGCCTGGTGGCAACGCAGGACGCGTATGATCTGGACGTCGGGTCCGGTCTTGCGGCGGACAAGGTCAAGATCACCGGTATCCCGGTCAATCCCAAGTTGTCAAGCGACGCACGCACGCCGGCGGCCATCCGCGTGGCCCTGGGCTGGCGTCCTGACTTGACGACCATCCTGGCCGTTGGCGGCACGCGCGTCTTGCACCTGGTCGAGACGCTCCACACCCTGGATCAAGCCGGATTGCCACTGCAAACGGTGGTTGTCAGCGGTGGCGACGACGGGGTGTATCGGCAGTTGTGCGACACAGACTGGCATACCCCGACCCATGTTTATGACTTGACGGAGGATATGCCCAGCCTACTGCGGGCGGCCGATGGCATCATCTGTAAGGCCGGTGGGCTGATCGTCTCCGAGGCGCTGGCGTGCGGGCTGCCGATCTTATTGATCAGCGTGATCGAAGGCCAGGAGACCGGCAATGCCGAGTATATCATCGCGGGCGGCGCCAGCGAATTGGCCGGCAGTCCAGCGGAAGCCCTGGAGATCATGCGCCGCTGGCTCGACAACGACGGCGAGCTGCTGGCTGAGCGCGCCCGCCACGCGCGCTGGCTGGGGCGTCCCCGTGCGGCGTATGACGTGGCCGAGCAGGTGTGGGCGGCTGCTGTGCGCGGCCCTTACCCCTCTCCCGACGGCAAAAACCTGCCGGGGCTGACCAGCCTGCTCAACCTCTTCCACCTCCCTCACTGAGCCGCAGGGAAACTGTTCAGGCGGCCTGGAATTCAGACAGTTTTCGACGCCCCCCCCCCGCGCACCTCCAGCCTGCACCCCCCATTACAAATTATTGTAGCAAAACTGCCCCAAAAGTAGATTAGTTTATGTCTGTCTTCACGCGGGGGATGGGGATAAAATGGTTGTGCTTTCTGGAGGGGAGGCCCCCCCCCCCCCCCCCCCCCCCCCCCCCCCCCCCCCCCCCGCCCCCCTATGCCGCACCCCGCTCCACCTGAATGATGAAGTTGCCGCCGGCCTGCTCCGTGAGGCCGGCGGCGATGTAACGCGCCACGGATAATCCAGAAAGGACCGATTATGATCACCGCCACGCACAGTATACTGGACGCGATTGGCAACACGCCGCTCGTCGAACTGCGGAAAGTCGTTCCGCCCGGCCTGGCGCGCATTGTGGCCAAGCTGGAATGGGCGAATCCGACCGGGAGTATGAAGGATCGAATGGCCAAAGCGGTTATCGAGCGCGCCGAAGCCGACGGGCGCTTGCGGCCGGGCGGCACGGTGGTGGAATACACCGCGGGCACCACAGGCATCTCGCTGGCGCTTGTGTGCGCCGCGAAAGGTTACGCCCTGGAGATCGTGTTTTCCGACGCATTCAGTCTGGAGAAGCGGCGGACGATGCAGGCGTTTGGTGCGCATATCACCGATGTGCCAAGCGACAACAAGAATATCAACGAAAAACTGATCAAAACCTTGATGCGCACCGCAGAGGAGATCAGTTTGCGGCCCGGCCATTGGTATTGCGACCAACTCAACAATCATGACGGCATCGAAGGCTATCTGCCGCTGGGCGACGAACTCTGGCAGCAGACCGGCGGGCAGATTGATGCCTTCGTGCATGCGGTCAGCACGGCGCACTCGATTCATGGTGTCACGAAATCCCTGCGCAAGCACAACGACCGCATCCTGACCATCGCCGTCGAACCTGCGGAGTCCGCGGTGCTGTCCGGGAGGCCATCAGGCTCCCACAAGATCGAGGGCATCGGCATTGGCTTCCTGCCGCCGCTATGGCAGCCTGAACTCGTCAATGCGATTGAGACGGTGACCAGTGAGGAGGCCAAGGCGATGGCGCGGCGATTGGCGCGCGAGGAGGGGATCTTCGCGGGCGCATCATCCGGCGCGAACGTCGTCGCGGCGATCCGCGTCGCCAGGCAACTAGGCCCAGGCGCGATGGTCGCGACCATCATCGTTGACTCGGGGCTGCGGTACTTGAGCACCGACGTGTATGCCGAAGCGAGATGAGATTCATGGTTCGTGTCCTACGATAGGGGGAACCCTCATGCGTAACAGATGGATGACAATTTTTATGATGATAGTCGTGCTGGCCGTGGCGGGCGTGAGCCTGCTGAATGCGGCCGGGAACGGGCCGGTGGATCCGCCGAACCCGCCGGGCTCGACGAGTTCGTACACGCTCAACGACTTGTGGACCCGGCTGAACGCCGGCGCGGCCGGGGCACAGAGCACTTTCACCGAGCCGGCCAGCGGGCCGACCTCAGGGACGATGCACACGCTGAACGAGATCATGGCGGCTGCGCCGGCGTTGGACGTCGCCAACGGCGCGACGGCTGCCACCGTGGCCAACGGCAAGACCTTCTGGGGTTTGACCAGCGGGCAGTGGGGACTGCGAACCGGCACGGCCAGCTTCGGCAACACGTATCAGGCGGGAGTTCCCAAAACTGGGCAAATCACATCCTTCGCCGCCGGCGACGATGGCGCCCTGCAGAAAGGCGTGGCGTGGCCGAGCCCGCGCTTTACCGATCATAGCAACGGCACGGTGACGGATAACCTGACCGGCCTGATCTGGGTGAAGAACGCAAACTGCTTTTCGACACAAACCTGGGCAAATGCCTTAACCGCTGCCAACACGCTGGCCAGCGGGTCCTGCGGTCTCACTGACGGTTCCGCCGCCGGCGCGTGGCGGCTGCCCAACGTGCGCGAAATGCTGAGCCTGATTGATTACGGACGGTACACTCCTGCCCTGCCAAGCGGCCACCCCTTCACCGGCGTCCAGTCCGACGACTACTGGACGAGTACCACCTACGCCGAGTACGCGTCGTACGCCTGGGGCGTGTACCTGTACAATGGCCGCGTGAACGGCTACGTCAAGACGATCCTCGACTACGTGTGGCCGGTGCGTGGCGGACAATGAGGCTTTGGCGCTGTGGCAAGCGATTGAGACGGCGGCAGCGCGTGGACTGGCTGCTGTCGCCGATGAAACGATGGCACGTAAGCGACCAACAAGGTTCGTGTTCAAGGTTGGAGGAACTATCATGCGTAGCAGATTGATGACAATTTTAATGGTGATAGTCGTGCTGGCCGCGGCGGGCGTGGGCCTGCTAAATGCCGCCGGGAACGGGCCGGTGGATCCGCCGAACACACCGGGGACGACGAGTTCGTACACGCTCAACGACTTGTGGGCCCGGCTGAACGCCGGCGCGGCCGGGGCACAGAGCACCTTTACCGAGCCGGCCAGCGGGCCGGGGACGGGGACGATGCACACGCTGAACGAGATCATGGCGGCGGCGCCGGCGTTGGACGTCGCCAACGGCGCGACGGCTGCCACCGTGGCCAACGGCAAGACCTTCTGGGGTTTGACCAGCGGGCAGTGGGGCCTGCGAACCGGCACGGCCAGCTTCGGTAACACGTATCAGGCGGGAGTTCCCAAGACTGGGCAAACCACATCCTTCGCCGCCGGCGACGATGGCGCCCTGCAGAAAGGCGTGGCCTGGCCGAGCCCGCGCTTTACCGATCATAGCAACGGCACGGTGACGGATAACCTGACCGGGCTGATCTGGGTGAAGAACGCAAACTGCTTTTCGACACAAACCTGGGCAAATGCCTTAACCGCTGCCAACACGCTGGCCAGCGGGTCCTGCGGTCTCACTGACGGTTCCGCCGCCGGCGCGTGGCGGCTGCCTAACGTGCGCGAGATGCAGAGCCTCGTTGACTACGAACGGTTCTCCCCTGCGCTGCCAAGCGGCTACCCCTTCAGCAACGTCCAGTCGAATATCTACTGGACGAGCACCACCATCACCGCCGGGCCGACGTTGGCCTGGTGTGTGGGCCTGCAAGTCGGCTTCGTTTACGGCATCTTCGCCGCCGCCTGCACCAAGACGGACGCCTACTACGTGTGGCCGGTGCGTGGCGGACCATGAGGCTTTGGCGCGGCGGTCGGCAAGCCAGATGACGATGGCGCGGAAGCGACCAACAAGGTTCGTGTTCCGCGATAGGAGGAATTCTCATGCGCAGCAGACTGATGGCGATTTTGATGATGATGGTCGTGCTGGCCGCGGCAGGCGTGGGCCTGCTGAATGCGGCCGGGAACGGACCGGTGGATCCGCCGAACCCGCCGGGAACGACGAGTTCGTACACGTTGGCGCAGATCTACCAGCGGCTGACGACGGGCAACTACTTTGCGCAGCAGAGCGGGTTCACGGAGCCGGCGAGCGGGCCGGGGACGGGGACGATGCACACGCTGGACCAGATCATGGCACAGGCGCAGCCGCGGGCGCTGGCAAAGCGCGTGGCGAAGACGGGACAGACGCTCTGCTACGACGCCGCTGGCGGCACGATAGCCTGTGCGGGCACGGGACAGGACGGGGAATACCAAGGGGGGATCGATCCCGTGGTTGCGCCGACGTGCTGTGCATTCACGAATGCGTATAACACACCGGCGTGGACGGGGGTACGGTTTACGGACAATGGCGATGGGACGGTGACGGACAACCTGACGGCGTTGATTTGGCTGAAGAACGCTAATTGCTATGGGACTAGAAATTGGGCGACGGCCCTGAGCGACGCCAACACGCTGGCCAGCGGTTCATGCGGCCTCAGCGACGGTTCCGTCGCCGGCAACTGGCGGCTGCCGAACGTGAATGAGCTGCACAGTTTGATCGATCTGACACAGTTCAATCCTGCCTTGCCCGCAGGCCACCCCTTCACCGGCGTCCAGTCCTACTTCTACTGGACGAGTACCACCCGCGACGTCAACCCGTCGTTCGCCTGGCTCGTGATCCTGAACAATGGCTGGGTGGGCAGCGACGGCAAGTCGGGCACCTACTACGTGTGGCCGGTGCGTGGCGGACCATGAGGCTTTGGCGCCGCCGCGGGCGATCCAGACGGCGACAGCGCGTGGACTGGCTGCCGTCGCGGTAGAAACAATGGCGCGTAAGCGACCGCCAAGGTTCGTGTTCAAGGTTAGAGGAATTCTCATGCGTAACAGACTGATGACGATATTGATGGTGGTGGTCGTGTTGGCCGTGGCGGGCGTAGGCCTGCTGAATGCAGCCGGGAACGGGCCGGTGGATCCGCCGAACCCGCCGGGAACGACGAGCTCGTACACGCTGGAGCAGATCTACCAGCGGCTGGCGACGGGCCACTACTTTGCGCAGCAGAGCGGGTTCATGGAGCCGGCCAGCGGGCCGGGGACGGGGACGATGCACCCGCTGGACGAGATCATGGCGCAGGCGCAGCCGCGGGCGCTGGCAAAGCGCGTGGCGAAGACGGGACAGACGACGTGCTACGACATCGCTGGCACAGTAATCCCGTGTGCGGGCACGGGCCAGGACGGAGAATACCAGGCGGGGGTGGGCGATTATGTGGTGGCGCCGACGTGCTGTGGAACGACGAATGCGTACAACACACCGGCGTGGACGGGGGTGCGGTTTACGGACAATGGCGATGGGACGGTGACGGACAACCTGACGGCGTTGATTTGGCTGAAGAACGCGAATTGCTTTGGGACTAGACTTTGGGCGACGGCCCTGAGCGACGCCAACGCGCTGGCCAGCGGTTCTTGCGGTCTCAGCGACGGTTCCGTCGCCGGCAACTGGCGGTTGCCGAATGTGAATGAGCTGCACAGTTTGATTGATCTGACGCAATTGAATCCTGCCTTGCCCGCAGGCCATCCGTTCACCGGCGTCCAGCCCGACGGCTACTGGGCGAGTACCACCTACGCCTGGGTCTCGTCGTACGCCTGGTACGTGTTCCTGTCCGTCGGCAACGTGAGCGGCTTCGATAAGACGAACACCATCCGCGTGTGGCCGGTGCGTGGCGGACAATGAGGCTTCGACTGATAATAGTAGGACCGTATTCATCTCTAACGAATGAGGTTATGCCATGAACGACAAAAAACGACTACCTAGTGCCGGAGACCTATTCGGTAAGATTGCCTTGTTTTTCAGCGACCGTGACACCGAACATCTACCCTGCTCCGGCACTGGATTGGTCTCCGCTTTACTCGTGCTGCTCGTGCTGCTGGCGACGGCCGTCGGTAACGTCGCAGCTCAAGGCCCGGGTGAAAAAGGTCCTGCAGCCGGAATGCCCTCTCAAATCGTTGGCCCGCTGGTGGGACCGATTGTCAATGGAACCCTGGATGGCAGCGACCCCACCTTCACCCGTCCCGATTTGAGTGCGGCTGTCACGGTCAATTGTGCTTCGGTATGGACTCCGAACCCGTTCGGTGGCGGCTTCTACTACGAAGCCCACGCCTTCCACGTCACCAACAACAGTCCCATCCAGATCGAGGTCAACGCCGCGGGCACGACCATCGGCGACACCTTCCTGAGCGTATCGTGCCAGCCTTTCAATGCGGCGACCCCCACCGTCAACGGTGTGATCACCGACGACGACGATGGCGCGGGCTACCTGAGCGCCATTACCCTGGCCGATAACGTGACGCTGACGCCAGGCAAAACCTATTGGGCGATCATCACGACCTATGGTGTTGGCGATACGGGCGCCTACCAGCTCGACTTCAGCGACAACGTGGTATTGGGCGTCCCGCCCAAAAAATGGGCCTGGAGCACCAACGCCGGCTGGATCAACTTTGCGCCGACCGCCCCGAACGGCGCGTTCACCGACGGCGTCGCAGTCTATCCCGACCATCTGGAGGGCTACGCCTGGGCCGAAAACGCCGGCTGGATCCGCCTGGGCACGCACACGAGCGGCGGGGCATGGACCTACGCCAACAGCTCGGCCACCGACTACGGCGTGAACCGCAATCCGACCGGCGGTGCGCTCTCCGGCTATGCCTGGAGCAGCACCTCGGGCTGGATCAAGTTCGACCCGACCTGGCTGACCCTGGGCATCGCGAACACGGAAGGCGCGTCCGTGGCGCGGGCGAACAACGCCGAGGCAACGGCCCAAGTCACCGGCAGCCCCACCCGCCTGGGTCCGTCCATCCCGGTCCAGCGCAGCGCCCAGGAGCTGCGCGATCTGCGCGAGGCGCCCTCCGGCAACGTGGTGCGGGACGGCAGCTTCGAGACCGGCACGCCCAACCCCTTCTGGACTGAGGCGTCAACCAACTTCGGCACCCCACTGTGCGGCCCTGGCTGCAGCAGCGCTTCGCACACCGGCCTCTGGTTTGTGTGGTTCGGCGGGGCTGGACCCTACGAAGCCGGCAGCGTGTCACAGAGTGTGATCATCCCCTACGGTCAGCCGGCTACCTTGAGCTTCTGGGTGAGCAACGTTTACTGCTCCGGCTATGACTACGACTACCTCAAGGTCAACCTGGACGGCGCCCCGCTGTGGGTGACGACGGCTGCCGACCCGAGTTGCGGCGCCGGCTACCGCCAGGTCACGGTGGACGTCAGCGCCTATGCCGACGACGCCGCGCACCTGCTGGAGTTCAAGTCGGAGGTCTTCGGCGGTATCACGATCTTCTTCCTGGACGACGTGGCGCTCGATGCCAACTACGGGGTCACGGTGGATGGTGCGGGCAACTTCAGGGGCCACGCCTGGAGCGAGAACCTCGGCTGGATCAAGTTCAGCGGAACCGCTGGCGACAACACGCCTTATCAGGTCCAGGTGCGCTGCGTGATTGACGTCAACGCCAGCGGCACGGTGGATGTGATTGACGTGCAACTGGTGACCAGCGCCTTTGGCCTGAATGTGCCGGCCTACGATTTCAACAAGGACGGCGCGGTAAACGTGTCGGATATTCAGTTTGTGGCGAATCGCTGGTTGGTCGGCTGCTAGGCGATGCCCGGCGGTTGAAACCGCGGCAACCATTGCAAAGTCTGCCTGCGCAGGCTGGAACTGGTCGCCCGGCGCGTACACCAAATGGCGTACAACAAACGTGAAGGAGCCGGCTTGACAGGCCGCTTGTTTGTTACACAGACCACCATCGTTTGTGCTGACGACGGGGGCGTGCCGTTCGGCTATACTTTCACTCGTGACAACGCGACCCATGGGGTCAATGATCGTACAAGGAGTTCAGACAATGGTAGACGAGATTAAGACCGAAGAACTGGCTGCTCACATCAAGGAGATCACCCCACCGGCGGCCGCGGCCCTCGGCGTGGCCGCGGCCCAGCCGGCTCGCGCTGGGACCGGGTCCGAGCGCAAGCGGCTGTCGAAGGGGGAGCGCAAACATCTGCGGCGGCAAAAGCAGGCCGGTGAGATCAAAGTGACTCCCCGCCGCTAACAATTTCGTGTGATACGTAGACAAACCCTAACCCGGAGCCAAATGCTTCAATGCAAAGGCGCCAAGGTGCGAAGACGCTAAGAAAACGCTTTGCGGCTTGGCGACTTTGCGTTAGAATTTCTTGCTCGCTGTACCAGAATTTCACTGATAAGATGCTATCGCGCGCGGTGTCGCCTGTGGGCCACGGCCTTCCAGATCTCCACGATGAGCAGCGTGAGCAGGGCCAGGCCGAAGCTGAGGGCCAGCTCAATCGGCAGCAGCGGCTGTGTGCGGAAGATCCGGTTGGCTACGGGCAGATAGATCACGGCCAATTGCAGGGCAACGGTCAGGATCACGGCCAGCACCATGCCCCGGTTGGTGAACGGGCCAATGCTCCAGATCGGGTGCTCCTCGGAGCGCGTCGCCACCGCGACCGCCAACTGCGACAGCACCAGGGTTGTGAATAGCACCGTCTGCCAGCGCGGGTCGCCCGCGTGCCAGAGGCCCCAGGCCGCGCCGATCGCCAGCACGCTCATGATGGCGCCGATGCCGATGATGAACTGCACCATGCCGCGACCGAATATGCTCTCGCTGGCGGTGTAGGGCGGCCGTCGCATGACGTCCTTCTCCGGCGGCTCGACGCCCAGGGCCAGCGCCGGCAGGCCATCGGTGACAAGGTTCATCCACAGGATTTGCAGCGGCAGCAGCGGCAGCGGCATGCCCAGGATGGGGCCGATCAGCATGACCGCGATCTCGCTGGCGTTGCAGGTCAGCAGGTATTTGATGAAGCGCCGGATGTTGTCGTAGATGACCCGGCCCTCCGCCACCGCGGCCACGATCGTGGCGAAGTTGTCATCCAGCAGCACCATGTCGGCCGCGCCCTTGGCCACGTCGGTGCCGGTGATGCCCATCGCCACACCGATGTCGGCCTTCTTCAGCGCCGGCGCATCGTTGACGCCGTCGCCGGTCATCGAGACGATGTTTCCCTGCCGCTGGAACGCATCAATGAGCTTCAGCTTGTGCTCCGGCGAGACGCGGGCGAAGACTGAGACGTCACGCGTCGCCTCGGCCAGCTCTTCCACCGACAGGCGGTCCAGCTCCTGGCCGGTCAGGAAGCGGTCGTTGTCGCTGATGCTGACCTGCTGCGCGATGTGGCGCGCGGTCAGCGGGTGATCGCCGGTGATCATCACCGGCCGGATGCCCGCGCTGCGACATTCCAGCACCGCGGCCCGCACCTCCGGCCGCGGCGGGTCAATCATCCCAAACATCCCCACCAGGATCAAATCGTGCTCCAACGCCTTGTCGGTCGTCTCGTCCGGCGGGCGATCCAGGATGCGCAGGCCCACGCCCAACACGCGCATGCCCTTGGCCGCCATCTGATCGTGCGCAGCCATGGTGCGCGTCCGCCAGGCATCATCCAGCGGGTGCAGCTCGCCCTCCACCCACACCTGGCCGCAGATGTTCAACATGCCGTCAATGGCGCCCTTGGTGAAGGCGACGAACGGCGGCATCACGGTCTGGTTGACGCGGCGCTCCCAGATGGGCGCAAGGCTGGCGGGCAGTTCAGCGATGGACTGCGGGGTGCGATGCACCGTGGTCATGCGCTTGCGCACCGAGTCGAACGGCACCTCGGCCACGCGCGGGAACGCGGCTTCGAGGTCATCCTTTCTGATACCGGCGTAGGCCGCGGCCACCACCAGCGCGCCTTCTGTGGGATCGCCGACCGCGTGATAGCGGCCGGGCTGCTTCTCGTCGGACGACAGCACGGCGTCGTTGTCCAGCGCGCCCGCGATCAGCAGCAGGTCCAGGGTTGGCTGCGCGCCGGGCGTGGGGATGCTGCCCGTCGGCACCAGCTCGAACTCCGTTTCGCCCTGCGCCTGCGTCAGTTCGAAGGCATGGTTGGCGATGTCAAGCGCGGTGACCGTCATGCGGTTCAGCGTCAACGTGCCGGTCTTGTCCGAGCAGATCACCGTGACCGAGCCGAGCGTTTCCACGGCCGGCAGCTTGCGGATCAGCGCCTGGCGCTTGAGCATGCGCTGGGCGCCGAGCGAGAGCGCAATCGTGACCACCGCAGTCAGCGCCTCGGGCACGGCCGCCACCGCCAGGCTGACGGCCGTCAACAGCAGCTCTTTGATGTCGCTCTGGCCCCGCAACAGCCCCAGGATGAAGATCACGACGACCAGGATCAACGCGGCGCCGGCCAGCCACTTGCCCAGCTTATCCAGGCGCTGCTGCAGCGGCGTTTGCTCCTGCACCACATCCTGGATCAGGGTCGCGATGTGGCCCAGTTCGGTCCCCATGCCGGTCTCGGTCACCACGAACTCGCCGCGACCGTAGTTGACGATCGTGCCGCTGTAGAGCATGTTGCGCCGGTCGCCCAGGGCCTTGTCGGTCTCGAAGACCAGGGTCGGGTCCTTCTCCACCGGCTCGGACTCGCCGGTCAGCGCGGCCTCCTCGACGCGCAGGTTGACGCTCTGCAGGACGCGACCGTCGGCGGGCACGATGTTGCCGGTTTCCAGGATCACCACATCGCCGGGCACCAGCTCGCGGGCCGAGATGTCCTGGGTCTGGCCGTCGCGGCGCACGCGCACTTTGGGTACGGCCATGCGCTTGAGGGCCTCCATGGAGTGCTCGGCCTTGACCTCCTGGGTGTAGCCCAGGACGGCATTGAGCACGACGATGACCAGGATCACGATGGCCTCGATCCAGTCGCCCAGCACGGCCGAGACCAGCGCGGCGATGAAGAGGAGGATCGTCAGCACGCCGGTGATCTGTTCGACGATGATCTCCCAGCTCGTGCGGCCGCCGCGCGCGACCAACTCGTTCGCGCCGACCGTGCCAGTCGCGGTTGTGCCTCCGCGCCCGTCAGACCTGGCGCCGGATCGCTGCCGAGCTGCTTGAGTGCATCCGCGGCCGCTAGTTTGTACCAATGCGTTTTCATAGCTTCTCCTGGGTCAAGGGATTGACTTCATGATGATGCAGTTGTCAAACTGACAACCAGTTGTCCATTTGACAAACTCTCCTCTGCGCGAGATACTTTGCGTAATTCGTCACTTGCTGCGGGCCGATGACGGCCTTAGCCTGCAGCGCTTATTTTACCACATCGAAGGAGAGATACCATGCCAAGCACCGTGCCAAGCACTGTGTATTATGCTTCGCCCCGCCAAACGCGGCTGGAAGCCAACGAAACGCTGCCGATCAAATTGGACCTGATCGTGGACAAGCTGGGGATCCGCGACCGGGTCAAGGGCGAGAATGTCGCGATCAAGATGCACCTGGGCGGTAACGTCGGCTACTCGACCTTGCACCCGGTGTTCGTGCGGCGTGTGGTGCAGGCGGTCAAGGACGGCGGCGGCCGGCCTTTCATCGTGGATCTGAATTGGTCCGCCGGCGACGCGGCCGGCCGCGGCTACACGGCCGAAACCCTGGGCTGCTCGATCTTCCCCATCGGCGGCATGGACGAGCATTACTACTACCGGCACACGCACCCGTTCAAGAACCTGACCGATTGGATGCTGGGCGGCGGCATCCAGGATGCGACATTCCTGATTGACCTCTCGCACCTCAAGGGGCATCCTTCGTGCGGCTTCGGCGGAGCCTTCAAGAACCTGGCCCTGGGCTGCATGATGCAACCGACCCGCGGCGCCATGCACGATGCCTGTCATTTCGATCCGTACTGGTTCCCTGAGCGCTGCCCCGACCCCCTGGTGCGCGAGGCCATCATCGCCGCCTGCCCGCATGGCGCCGTGGTGCAAGACAAGCACAACCCGGACAGCCTGCACCTGCACATCGAGAACTGCAACCAGTGCGGCCGCTGTCTGCAGGTGGCGCCGGCCGGCTCCTTGAAGATTGACCCGGTGAACTTCCACGCGTTTCAGGAGGCGTGCGCGATTTCGGTCAGCCTGACCCTCTCCACCTTTGCGCCGGGCAAGACCACCTTCATCAACATCGGCACGCATATGACGCCTGTCTGCGACTGCTTTGGCTTCACCGGCCTGCCGATCCTGCCTGACGTCGGCATCTTCGGCTCGGACGACATCGTCGCGATTGACCAGGCATCCCTGGACATGATCGCGCACAGCCGGCTGATCGAGGAAAATGTGCCGCTCTCGATGGAGCCCTGGTACACCGAGGGCCATCCCTTCCAGCACCTGCACGGCCCGCTCAAGGATCCGTACAAGGTCGTCGAGTACGGCGAGAAGCTGGGCCTGGGCTCGCGCACCTATGAGCTGATTGACGTGATGCCGGTCGAGCAGATCACGCGCGCGCCCCTCGGCTACATCAATTTGCATGCCGGCTGATTTTCACAAACACGTCAAGGCCGTCCAAGATCCGCTTTGTCACCGGTGACGAGGCCAGCCAGGCGTATGTAGCCCGCATCGAGGGGGTGTTGGCGGCCTAGGTCGCGACAAATTCCCTAAGGGGGATTGACAAGTGATGGGTGCCAGAAGCGATCTTGAAAAAGAAGTGAGGAAAGCTATGGACACTGTTGTCCACGTTGAAGGACTGCGCAAGCTCTACGGGGCAACCGTCGCCGTGGATGATGTCTCGTTCGAGGTCCGCGCAGGCGAGATCTTTGGGATGGTCGGCCCGAACGGCGCCGGCAAGACCACGACCATCGAATGTCTGGAAGGTCTGCGCAAACCGGACCACGGGACGATCCGCGTCCTGGGCCTGGACCCACAGCGCGAGGGCCAGACCCTGTGCCTTCGCACCGGCATGCAACTGCAACAGTCCAACCTGCCGGATCGGATGAAAGTCTGGGAGGCGCTGGACCTGTACAGTTCGTTCTACCCCAAAGCGGCTGACTGGAAGGAACTGCTCGCCCAACTGGGGCTGGAGGAGAAACGCAATGCCTTCTTCGCGAAGCTGTCCGGTGGGCAGAAGCAGCGCCTGTTCATCGCCCTGGCACTCCTTCCGGACCCGCAACTGGTCTTCCTTGATGAACTGACCACCGGTCTCGACCCCCAGGCGCGGCACACCATCTGGGACCTGGTGCGCGACGTGCGCGCCCAGGGCAAGACGGTCCTCCTGACCACCCATTTCATGGAAGAGGCCGAACGCCTGTGCGACCGGGTAGCCATCCTTGACCACGGGCGGATCGTGGCGCTGGACACGCCGGCGGCCCTGATCCGCAACCTGGGGGTGGAAGAACGTGTCGTCTTCAACCTGGATGGGACCCTGCCGGCAGGCTTCAAAAAGCCCTTTCCGAGGCGGCCCGGCTCGAGGTCCAGGGAGAGCGGGTGGTCGTCCACGGGAAGAACGGCCGCCGGGTTCCGCTGGTGAGCGAGGTGGTCAGCCTGCTGGCGGAACAGGGGGTGGCGTTCCGCGATCTGCGCACCGAGCAGCCGACCCTGGAAGATGTCTTCCTGAGCCTGACCGGCCGCGAGATGAGGAAGTGAGGTGCGAGATGAAAAGCCTTTTGAAAATGACCTGGATGGAAGCCAAGCTGTTCCTGCGTGAGCCGGCGAGCGCCTTTTTCACGCTGGTCTTCCCCTTGATGTACCTGTTCCTGTTCGGCAGTATTACCGGCAACGAACCCACGCCGCAGTTCGGCGGTCAGAGGACGATTGACGCCTCCATACCAGGCCTTACCGCCGTGATCATCTGCGTCACTGGACTGATGTCCACCACCATGACGATGGCCACCTACCGGGAGAAAGGCATCCTGCGCCGCCTGCGGACCACGCCGGTCAGCCCGCTGGTCGTCCTGGCCGCGCAGGTGATTGTGGTCTTCGCCATGACCTGCCTGGGCATGCTGTTGCTCATCGTCGCCGGTAAACTGGTCTACCACGTGCGCTTCGAGGGCAACGCCTTCAGCATGCTGGCGGGCTTCGTCCTGAGCAGCCTGAGTTTCTTTGCGATTGGATTCATCGTGGCCGGCACCATGCCCACGGCGCGCACCGCCTGGACTGTCGGGATGGCGCTGCTGTACCCGATGATGCTCCTCTCCGGAGCCTTTTTCACGGTCGAACTGCTGCCCGCCGCCGTCCAGAAGGTTTCGGCCTTCATGCCGTTGACCTACGTGGTCAACCTGCTGCGCGGCCTGTGGGTCGGGGAAGCCTGGGGAAAACACCTGCTGGATGTCGGTGTACTGGCCGGGATGCTCGTGCTGGGGATCATCGTCTCGGCGAAGACATTCCGCTGGGAGTAGAAGCAAGCTGCCCCTCGTCCAGCGCCCGCGCCTGACCCACATCAATCCAACAGGTTATCAATCATGCGGCTCAGCGGCTGCCAGACCAGCGCACTCAGGACGTTGGACACGAGCCACCAGACCGCGACCCCGACCATGTACCGGTTTCTCCCCGCGGGCAGAAACTGCGACACGGCCCAGAAAACCGTGCCGAACGTCAGGCCATAGCAGGCAGTCCAATAGGCGGTCTTCAGCATGGCCTGGCTCACCGCCCGCGAGGGCGAATAGAGGCGTTCGTAGGCCGCCAGGTGTTCCCAAAGCATGTACGCCGCGTAGAGGATCAGCACCACGCCGATTACGACACGATCCCACGGCACGTTCAGATACCACACCATTTGCCCTGCTCACAAACGATAAGCGCGTTAGCTACTTTGCCATGATCAGCGGAAACTGCTGTTGCGGCGCCAAGCGGGCGCTGCGGAAGATGCCGCTGCTGGCGCCGACCCAAACAATGCCATCATCGCGCAAAACCAGGGCGTTGACGCCGCCTGGCGTTGGGCCGCCCAGGCGTTGCCAGGCGGTTAGCTGGCGTTGCCATAGGTAGATGCTGCCATCACACAGGCCCACGGCGAGAAGGTCAGCACCGTGGGCGATGGCGCAGGCGTGGCCGTTGGGCAGCAGGCTATTGAAGGCTGTCCATGTTTGCCCGCCGTCCGCGCTACGCCAGACGCCGTGGGTGTTGGTCGCTGCGTAGAGCGCGCCTGTGGCGCCCTCCATGCGGCTCACCAGGCCGGTCACGTTGAGCCAGCCCACCGGATCGCCGGCCCGCCGCCAGGTCATTCCCAGATCAGATGTACAGGCCAATCCCAACTCACCGCTGACACAGATAGTCTGTGCAGCCGGCCAGGCTGCGTCGAAAGCGATGACGATGGGCGCGGCCACGGCGTGTGTGTGTTGTTGCCAAGATGCCCCGCCATCGGTTGACACCGCGAAATAGCCGAATTGCCCGCGATCGTAGACTCCCCATGCGACGGCCATGGTATGACTGCGGGCGAAGTCTGGCGCAAACGCGGCCGCGCTGGTGCGCGCCTCGCGCAGTTCTGCGCTAAAGCTCAGCGCCTGCCATGACTCGCCGCCATCTGTCGTGA